>OMSH01000056.1 GCA_900313715.1 uncultured Prevotellaceae bacterium | reverse complement strand
GCACGAGGACTGGAAGTGCCTGCTGATTACGTATGATGAGGAGGGCATGGAAGAAGGAATACCCGTGGTGCCAGTGTGGAAGTGGCTGATGGAGATATGATTTCGGAGCTAGTTATGGCAAGCCTTACCCTATGAATTAGTAACCATTAACCATAGAGATAGCAATGGTTAACCATAGGGTTAGGGCACATTAATCTATGACTATTTGTCGCTATGAATTATGCTCAATCTTCTGTTGTTGTTTCTTCTAAGACAGCAGGTGCTTCTTCTTGAACAGCATCCTCAGTAGCAACAGGCGCCTCTTCAACTTTAGCATTAAAATAGTTTTCCAACTCCTGTTCGGCTGAGTTATTCTCATTCATCAGGTCACGGATAATCTTGCCATGTTCCATCAGGGCGATGCGAGAGCAGATATCTACCGTGTGGTTGAGGTTGTGTGAAGAAATGATGACGGTGGCATTGTGCTCATCATGGTACTTCTTCAGCAGCTGCTTGATAACCAACTGTGAGGTTGGATCGAGGAAGTTGAAAGGCTCGTCCAGAATCAACAGCTGAGGGTGATGGATCATGGCACTGATGATACCTACCTTCTGCTTGTTGCCGGCAGAATAGTTGCGGATATATTTCTTCTGACCGATGACCTCACCATTCATGAAATGCTCAAAAGGCTTGAGGCGTTCGTCTATCTCTTGCTTGCTCAGTCCATAGACCTTGCCGATGAAATAAAAATACTCTTCGGGGGTGAGGTAGTCAATCAGGAAACCATCGTCGATAAACTCACCTGTTGTCATCTTCCAATCCTCACTTTTACTGACATCGATGCCGTCAATGGTAACATTGCCGTTGTCAGCCTGTAATAAATCCAGTATCAGGCGGAAGAGGGTGGTCTTGCCGGCTCCGTTGTTGCCCACCAAACCTAACATATCGCCTTTTTGAATGACATAGTTGTCGATATCTACGGCTTTTGTCTCGCCAAACTGCTTCAACAAATTCTTTATCTCTATCATAATTTTCAATTCTCAATTTTCAATTCTCAATTGGCTACGCCCAATCTCGTCACGACTCGGCATAGTTCAAGCAAGCTTGACTCTGCCCTCGCTGCTCCGAGAAGTCTCAATTTTCAATTTTCAATTTTCAATTATTTCTGTCTTGAGTCTCTAAATCCTTCCATATTAATATACCTGCGCTTCATGAAACGCTGATAGACATTCATAATCCACCAGTTGGAGGTAACGACAAACATCAAGCCAATTGATAGGATGATGATGCCCATCCACATTTCACCCACCATGCCTTTCAGTGCCAAGCCAATCGTAACGGGCACACCGAAAGCCACAAGCGAGATGATGTTTTGCTTGCCCGTGCCTAAATAGTTACGGTTGGTCATCTTTTCGTTCATGGGGATGGTACGGTTATTATAGACTGCCAACTGGAAATAGCAGCAGAAAACGGCTCCTATGGTGAAGAGCATCCATGCCACGCAGGTCAGGAAAGGCACCTTGCCTGTAAATACGGCTGGCAGCATGAACAGCAGTGGGATAAGCATAGCCACTGAATAGATGTAATACTTGGCTCTGAGTAGGGTATAGATGCTTTCCTTACGGCTCATCAGACCGTCAATATAGTTGCCTTCAAAGCTCATCAGCATACTGAGGAACATCGTTCCGAAAATAACGAAGTTGTAGATAATGAGGAAGTCTTGGAAAGCTCCTTGATATACGTCAGAGAAGCTGATCAGCAGTGAGAACACAATTACCAGGATGGAGATGGATATCAGTTGCTGACGACTTACCTTATTGCGTGTCAGCATCTTCAACTCCAAGCGCATATACTCGCCAATTTCTCCAAAACGGTCGAAGAACTTATACTCGCTGACATGACTTACCTTTGTGTCTGCCACCTTGTTCATCTCGTCATACATCAGTTTGCCTATCAGCCAACGGTTGATGAGGAACAGTACAGCAATTAGCGCAAGTACTCCTAAGAAGATTAGGATATTTGCCCGTATAAAACCTTCGCCTATCTCCAAATGGATTTTATACAAAGGGTCGAAGTCGGCCACAGCCAGTCCGATAATGCTACCCCAGAATGCCAAAGGCAGCAGGAACCACCATATCTTCTCGCCCATAAGCAGTTTGCAAAGCTGGAACCAGTAGTTGTTGGCTACAGCCAAAAGCCATATACCCACACAATAGGTGATGACACCCCAGATGCCATAGAATTTGGTGACGGTGAGGATGGCGAACGGAACGAAGAAGAACAGCCAGTAAAGGTTGAAGCTGCTCAATGCCGACCGAACCAGCAACACATTGATAACGCTGCTGCGCTTGACGGGCAGCAGTATGTAAGGCTTCATCTCTTGGGTGGCGAGCTTCTGGAAACCGAATCGCATCAAGAAGTCTATCCCGAAGAAGATAAACAGTCCTGAGTTGATATAGTGGTAAGGTTCCTTTGCTCCGTCTTCCAGGATAAAGGCAAACAACACACCGAAGAAGATGAGATAGCAAACGTAGAAGGCAACAGCCAGATAGATAAAGAACTGTGCTATCTGGCTCTGCTCATAGAACGGACTGCGCTTACTGCTCAGCTTATCATGTTTTCTTAATTCAAGAAACAAATTCATTTTCTTAATAAATAATTGATAATTTTCAATTGGCTTCGTAACAATTCTGTCGCGCCTCGGCATAGTTCAAGCAAGCTTGACTCTGCTCTCGCTGCTCCAGAAAGTCTCAATTGGCTTCGCCCAATTCTGTCGCGCCTCGGCATAGTTCAAGCAAGCTTGACTCTGCCCTCGCTGCTCCAGAAAGTCTCAATTCTCAATTCTCAATTGTAGTCAGCACCACCGTTACCTTGTTGCCCTGCTTGATGAGGTCGCTGGCAAAAGCCTTCACATCCTCAGCCGTCACGCCGCTCACGATGTTCAGGTAGTCGGTATTGAAGTCGGTACCATTATAGTAATACTCATCCAAAGCACTGATCCAGTAGCTGTTCTCTTTCTGGTTGTCATTATAGGCCTTTACCATGTAGTCGCGCACCTTTTGCATATGCTCAGGTGTAGGACCCTCAGTCGCCATCTTCTGCACCAGTTCGTCAATCAGTGCGTTCAGCTTGTCCTTCTTCGTGGGGTCAGTCTGGTAAACAATCTGTAACAAGGCTCTTTCATGTGGATATTTATTGAGAGAACCGTTGGAGCTAACGCCATAGGTACCACCCTCTTTCTCGCGTACTTCCTCGGTAAATACCATATCCAGCACTTGGGTCAGGTAATCCATCAACACATTGTTGCGTAAGTCATAGGCCTCTTTGCCTGAGTAAACCATAGCAGTTGTGGCCATAGGTGTCTGCATCTCCTTGCTGTATTCCTTTACACGGGTACCAGGCAGGATGTCCATCTTGCGGTCGATAGCTGCTTCTTGGCGCTGCTTGTTGGGCAATGCGCCCAGGTACTGGACAATCAACGGTTTTACCGCATCCATGTCGATGTTGCCAACGAAGTAGAAAGTAAAGTCACTGGCATCGGCAAAACGGTCGGCAAACATGTCCAGGCCACGCTGGTAGTTGATTTGGTCAACCATCTCTGGCTGCATCATCACAATGCGAGGGTGATTGCCATACATCGCGATGCTGATGGTATCGCTGATGGTTGATAACGGGTTGGCTTTTGCATTCTCCAGCTGCGCCTTCAGACGTGTCTTGTATGATTCGAATGCATCGTTGTCCACGCGAGGAGCCTGGAACCTCAGATATACCAACTGCATCATGGTCTCAAAGTCTTTGGGAGAGCTGTTGCCACCGATGGTCTCACGCTGACCAGTGATTGCGGCACTCATGGATACCTTTTTGCCAGCCAACTGCTTGTTGAGGTCGGTCTGACTGAAATTGCCCAAGCCGCCAATACTACCCAAATCATCCAGAACCTCCACCTCTAATTTGTCCTTGTCCTCAAACTGAGTGGTACCTCCAGGACTGACGGCACGCATGCGAATCTCGTCCTCCTTGAAGTCGGTCTTTTTAAGATATACCTGTACGCCGTTGTTCAATGTCAGTTTGGTAGTGCCAAAGGCACCAGTTTCTTCTTTCACAATTTGACCACCTTGCGGTATTTCGCTTACCAATGGCTCATCAGATACTTTATCTACGTATGCCTCAACATGCAACTGACTCATGCCATTCAGCATGTTTAGCACTTGTTCCTTGGTGGGGCATTGCTCCACAGCATTGTCGGGTACAGCAATAAATACCACACGGTTGTTGTCAGGAATCAATTGCTGTTGCACGAGGGCATTGATGGCTTCTATAGGAATATTGGGCGCTATTTGGTTGATCAGATTGTATTCATTCTCAATTCCAGGTATAGGTTCGCCGTTCAGGAAGTGCTGCACATACTCATTCACGAAATTGGCGTTCTGGGTATTGTTACGCTCCTTATAAGCCGACTCCAGATGTTGCAGGTAGTTGGCACGAGCGCGCTCATATTCTGAAGCGGTGAAGCCAAAGCGCTTCATGCGTTCAATCTCAGTCAGGGCAGCCTGCAAGCCCGTTTCGATGCCATCAGGTTTGGTCATCACTGTTACGCTGAAAGCTTGTTTGGTCTTGCTCAGGAAATAATCGCCATATTCAGGGGTTGCTCCCGTGAATGGAGGGGTAGCCTGCTGCGTCATCTCGTCGAAGCGCTCGTTCAACATCTGGCAGATTATGCTTACCATATAATATTGAAGCATATATGACATGCTCAGCTTTTCTTCGTTGGTAATGGCATCGTGCTTGAAATAAATCTGCACGTTTGGGGTACTTACTTCCTTGTCATTACCTATATATATAATAGGAGCGTCGTTGTCAGCCACTGGGTAATACACGCGTTCCGGCTTACCCTCGGCTTTTGGAATCTCATTAAACAGCTTCTTCACCTTTCCCTCCATTTCATCCACATCGATGTCACCAACGATGATGATGCCTTGCAAATCAGGATGATACCACAGGTTGTAGTAGTCGCGCAAGTCCTGATAAGGGAAGTTGTTGATGACGTCGATGTTGCCGATAGGCATACAGTCGGCATACTTCGAACCGGGATACATGGTTTCCTGTGCATCGGTATAGACACGCAGCAGTCCGCTGTTGCGACTGCGCCATTCTTCCCGAATCACGCCACGCTCCTTGTCAATTTCCTCGTCCTCTAAAAGTACATAGCTGCTCCAGTCATGCAGAATCAACAGGCATGAGTCGAGTACTGCCTGGTTATCAGTAGGTATGTTGCTGATATTATATACTGTTTCATCAACGCTGGTGTATGCGTTCAGGTCATCGCCAAACTTGATGGCATGTGCTTCGCACCAATCTACGATGCCCTTGCCACGTTCGTCACCAGGGAAATTCTTGGTACCGTTGAAAGCCATGTGCTCTAAGAAGTGTGCCAAGCCGCGCTGACGAGGCTCCTCCTGAATGGAGCCCACTTTCTGTGCGATGTAAAACTCCACTCGTTTTTCCGGCTTTTCGTTATGACGAATGTAATAAGTCAGGCCATTGTCCAAATGTCCAATTCGAACTGCCGGATCCACTGGGATGGGAGGCAGTTGCATTGCTTGACCATTGATGGTTGACCATTGAGCATTGACCATTATCAATGCAATCAGCCAAAACAGTTTCTTCATGATTCTTTCCATAATTAGTAGTTTATATTTTTTAATTCTCAATTAACTCCATAATAGCATTCATCTTATCTTCCATCGACAAAGTGGCTTCTATCCAGTGTATCTTAACCCCTCGGCGTTCCATGCCTCTGAACCACGTCATCTGTCGCTTGGCAAACTGATGGATGGCTATTTCAAGTTGGCTAAACATCTCGTCATAGGTTATTTTGCCTGTGGCGTATAACGTCAGATATTTGTATTCCAAGCCATAGTAGATCAGGCTTTCGGCAGCAATACCTTCTGCCAGCAGACCCTTCACCTCATCCACCATGCCTTCGTCCAGGCGTTGGCGGAGTCTTTTCGATATCTTCTCCCTGCGCAGCTCACGGTCAATACTTACTCCTATCACTAAAGGGCGATATAATGGTTGGTTGCCTTCGGAGGCTTGTGCCAAACCATGCAGCTTGTAGTAGTCGGCTATCTCTATCGCACGGATGGCCCGCTTGGCAGTATCGGTATCAGTGGTGTTGTGCAAGGTCTTGTAAGTCTTCAGCATCTCTGTCAGTTCTTCCAATGACTTACCTTCCAGTTGTTGGCGCAGTTCCTTGTTCTCAGGCACATCGGCCATCTGATAGCCTCGCAGTACGGATTCAATATACAACCCCGACCCGCCGCACACAATCGGCAACTTGCCTCTGTCGGCAATGTCCTTATATGCTTGCAGGAAATCCTGTTGGTACTGATAGACATTGTACTTGGTACCAGGCTCCACGATGTCTATCAGGTGATAGGGGATATGCCTTCCCTCCACCTCATAGTCGGCCAGGTCCTTGCCTGTTCCCAAGTCCATGCGGCGATACACCTGTCGCGAATCGGCACTGATGATTTCAGTATCCAGCTTTGCAGCCAAATGTGCTGCCAAGGTGGTCTTACCTGTGGCAGTAGGTCCTAATATGGCGATTAAGTCATATTTCATCATGATGCAAAGATATACATTAATTGATAATTGATAATTGAAAATTGATAATTATATGTGAAAATCCGTTATCTTTGCATCAATTATTATTAATACAAATACTATTTACAATGAAAATTATCAAAAGTTGTTTATTGGCTGTAGCTTTGCTGGCAACCATCCCTATGTGCCTGATAGCGCAAGATGTCACTTTGCCTGAATATGATGCCGCCCGTGCGTGGACACCCGACAAGAACGAACAGAAAACATTCTCGTTGAGTATCCATCCGAACTATTTCAAGGGATCTACCCGTTTCTGGTATAGTTTCAAGACCAGTCAGGGAGAGAATGTATATGTGGTAGATCCTGCCACACGGACCAAACGTGTGCTGTTCAGTACTGAAGACATTGCCTCTCAGATTTCAGAACAAAGTGAACAGAAATACACTGCTCAACAGTTACCTGTCAAGGACTTGAAACTCAAGGACGATAATGTCACCTTCGAGTTTACCGTTGATAGCGTGAAATACGAATACCAGTACGCACAGCAGAAGCTTACCTGCCTTGGCAAGGAGAAGAAAGAGCGCCCAGGCATGAAGTTTGGCAACGTAAGCCCTGATAAGCAGTGGGTAGTGTATGCCAAGAACTATAACCTTTACATGATGAGTAATGCCGATTACGAGCGCATCCAGCAGCATCCTAAGGATAGCACCATCACCGAAATTCAATTATCCAAAGATGGCATCAAGGACTTTGGCTTCACCATGGAGCGCAAGACGGTGAGTGATGGCAGCGATCCTAAAGTGGATACCTCTCGCCGACAGATGGCCAACGGCTACTGGAGTCCCGACTCCAAGTATTTCGTGAGCATCATCAGCGACCAGCGTAAGATCAAGAATCTTTGGGTTATCAACGTCATGTCAGAACCTCGTCCTACACTGGAAACCTATAAATACCAGATGCCGGGTGAGGAGGGAGCCACCCCTCATATGTATGTGTTTGACATCGCTAACCGTTCGCAGAAAGAGGTGAGTCTGGGCGACTGGACAGAGCCTGTGGTACGTATCGTTACAGGCAAGCTGGGCAGTGCCTACGGTTTCGATCCCGATGAGGCTCGTACCTGGGAAAACCATCCGGAATGGTGCTATGTGATGCGCATGAGCCGTGACTTCAAGAAGGTGGATATCTGTACTTATACGTTCGGACAGGATGCCATCGTGCCTGTATTGGAAGAGCGTATGCCGCAGTCTTACCTCGACATGCGTAACCTTATCTCGCTCGACAAGGGCAACCGTTTCATCTGGTGGAGCGAACGCGACGGATGGGGACATCTCTATCTTTACGACAAGGCCGGTAAGCTGATCAACCGCATCACCAAGGGTGCTTGGCATGTGGAGGATATCAAGGGTGTGGATGAGGCCAAGAAAGTGATTTATTTCAGTGCCAATGGACGTGAGCCTGGTGATGCTACGCCATACTACGAACATCGTTATAAGGTGAACTTCGACGGCTCTGGCTTGCAGCTGCTTACTCCCGGCAATTATTTCCATACCTCGTTTATGGACGAGCAACATGCCTATATCGTGGACAACTACTCTCGCGTGGATACTAAACCTGCCATTGACCTGCTTGACAATCAAGGCCGTAAACTGATGACTTTGGAGGAAGCTGATTTTAGTCAACTCTTTGCTGCGGGTTATAAGTTCCCGGAACTGTTCAAGGTTAAGGCTGCTGATGGTATCACCGATTTGTATGGTGTGATGTACAAGCCTTTCGATTTTGACAGCACGATGGTTTATCCTGTCATCGATTATGTGTATCCAGGTCCGCAGACCGAAGGTCCGTATTGGCGATACAACCGTGTCTCTCCACGTACCGACCGACTGGCACAGGCTGGCTTTATTGTCATCAGCGTTGGTCAGCGAGGCGGACATCCCAGCCGCTCGAAGTGGTATCACGATTTCGGTTACCAGAATTTGCGCGACTACCCGTTGGCTGACCATAAGGCAGCTATCGAGCAGCTCTGTGCCCAGAATAAGTTCATGGACATTACCAAGGTGGGTATCACTGGTCATAGCGGTGGTGGATTCATGAGCACCGCAGCCATTCTTACCTATCCCGATTTCTTCAAGGTGGCGGTGTCATGCAGTGGCAACCACGACAACAATGTCTATAACCGTAGCTGGAGTGAGAAATATCATGGTGTTACTGAGCGCATCGACGAGAACGGTAAGGTGCATTTCGATATCCATATCCCAGCCAATCAGGAACTGGCAAGCCGTCTAAAAGGCCATCTGCTGCTTATGACAGGAGACATTGATGATAATGTGCATCCTGCGGGTACCATCCGTATGGTCAATGCCCTCATTAAGGCCGGCAAGCGTTTCGATATGCTCATCCTGCCCGAGAAACGTCACCAGTATGAATACTTTAATGAGTATTTCTATTGGAAAATGGTAGATTACTTCAGTGAGCATCTCAAAGGCAAGAGCGAGAAGAGCATCGACATCAAAGACCTTAAGTTAGGTAACTGGTGGCGAGGAGCGCAGGAAGATATCTGAAAAAATGAGGCGAGGAAT
>OMSH01000047.1 GCA_900313715.1 uncultured Prevotellaceae bacterium | reverse complement strand
TGACCTGCGTCGTAGCCGTGCTGGTGCTCAGAACATCGTTCCTAACTCAACTGGTGCTGCTAAGGCTATCGGTTTGGTTATCCCTGAACTGAACGGTAAGCTGATCGGTTCTGCACAGCGCGTTCCTACTCCTACTGGTTCAACTACTATCTTGGTAGCTGTTGTTAAGGGTAAGGATGTTACTAAGGAAGGTATCAACGCTGCAATGAAGGCTGCTGGTACTGAGTCATTCGGTTACACTGAGGATCAGATCGTTTCTTCAGACGTTATCGGTATGAAGTTCGGTTCACTGTTCGATGCTACCCAGACTATGGTTTCTAAGATCGACGATGACACCTATCAGGTACAGGTTGTTTCTTGGTACGACAATGAGAACTCTTACACTTCTCAGATGGTTCGCACTATCAAGTACTTGGCAGAGCTGAAATAATCTCTCCCCAACGAAAGATAAGACATAAGTATAGCCGTCCGCAAATGCGGACGGCTTTCTTATTATATATATGGAGAACACTATGCAAACTCGCGTTTGATTCTTCCCAGAGCCTCATCCAACGTAGAGACAGGGCAACCCAGGTTCATTCTGACGAAGCCTTCACCACCGGGTCCATAGCTGACACCATTGTTAAGAATGACTTTGGCACCATCCTTAAAGCGAGCCATCAGTTGGTCTTGCGATAAGCCCAAAGCACGACAATCTATCCACAACAAGAAAGATGTATGAGGCTGAAAAACCTTCATACCCATTTGATTTTCAGCGAAGAACTCCGATGCGCGCTGAATATTTCCCTCGATATAACGCTTCAACGCTTCAATCCATCGGGTATCATCACGATAGGCAGCAATCGTTGCCACCAAAGTAGGGATAGGCGGCTCGTCCAACTTACTATTTACCAAGGTGGCAGCAAATCGCTCACGCAATTCTGGGTTCGGAATGACACAGAAGCCAGTGCCCGTCAGGCCAGCAATATTGAACGACTTGGTAGGACTGCCAAACATCAGACACACTTTAGCAGCCATCTCACTCACGCTAAAGAACGGCACATGCTGCACCCCATAAAGCGTAAGGTCAGAATGAATCTCGTCTGAAATTACAATGATACCATGTCGTTCGCAAATCTCAGCCAAGCGTACCAACGTCTCACGCTCCCAGTGAATACCACAAGGATTGCTTGGGTTGCACAACACCAGCATCTTTGTCCGGTCATCAATCACCTGCTCCAGTCCGTCGAAATCCATACGGTAATTGCCATTCTCCAAGATCATCGGATTATCCACCGCCACTCGTCCCATACGTTCTATATATAGCTTGAAGTGGTCATACACAGGAGGCTGAATGATTACCTTATCACCAGGATTGGTAAAGGTCAGATACGCCTGATTGATACCCGCAATCACACCAGGAGAATAACCAATCCACTCACGCTCCACCTCACAGCCATGATAGTTCCTGATCCACCCGGCTATGGCGTCAAAAAACTCAGGAGGCGTAGATGTATAGCCCATTACATCACGGTCAAGGCGTGCTGTGAGGGCTGCCTTCACATACGGATCAGTGGCAAAGTCCATATCGGCAATCCACATCGGTATCTCCCCGTTGGTGGCCTTGCCATACTTGACGCTCCACGTACCCGAGCGGTCAATATACTTGTCAAAATCAAATTCTTCCGAAGAATTAGCTGATGCGCACGACGCCAATAATGCGCCAATTGATCCTGTGGGCAGCATGGTGGTGAATCCTGCTGACGCCAAACTTTTGATAAAACTCCTTCTTTCCATAAACATAAAGTTTTATATTCACAAAGATAGTAATAAACTTTGAATTTCCGCAAAATTGAAGTATTTTTGCAAATAATCAAAACAATTATAGCATTATGAGATATAAGAACATTATCTTAGCAGCCCTCGTGGCTTTTGGTAGCCTTGCTACCGCCAATGCCCAGTTCCAGCGTACGCCCACCCCTAACGATACCCTACAATCTGTTCGCAAGTTGACAGATGGCAGTGTAGTGTTCAGCATCTATGCCCCCAAGGCAAGAACCGTATCGGTGGCAGGTGACATGATAGCCTGGGGTACTCAGCCCGCGGTAAAGGAAAACCCCAATGGTGTGTGGAACATCACCGTCAAGGATGTAAACCCTGGCACTTACCGCTATCATTTTGTGGTAGATGGCATCAATGTATATGACCCCAAAGGTCCTTTGGCAAACGAGACCTCAGCCATTGCCGTGATTGGTGACGGCAATGAATTTGATGCTATGAAAGACGTACCTCATGGCGCTATGGCACAGCGATACTATCACAGCAAGGCGCTGAACACCACTCGTCGCCTGCATGTATGGACACCTGCCGGATATGAGAACTCAAAGGAAAAGCTCCCAGTGTTCTACCTGATTCATGGTGGAGGCGACAGCGACAACTGTTGGCCTACGGTAGGACGTGCAGGCTTCATCCTCGACAACCTGTTGGCCGAAGGCAAGATCAAACCCATGATTGTGGTAATGCCTAATGCCAACATTCCTGCACAGAAGAGAGACATGAGCGACCTGATGGATAACTTCACCAACGACCTGATGGGCAGCATAATTCCATTTATCGAGAGCAACTACCGCTGCTTTACCGACAAGGACCATCGTGCCATCGGAGGCCTCTCTATGGGAGGCATCCAGACGTTAGAGATCTGCTTGCAGAACATCGACAAGTTCAGCTACGTTATGGTACTGAGCAGTGGTTTCAATCCCAATATCGATTACGAGCAGCAGGCCGAACGTTTCCACCTCAAGGAAAATGCAGCCAAAATCAACAAGAGCTTCAAAATGTTTGTCCACACCCAGGGAGGTCCGACTGACATCACCTACCGCAGTGGTACCAACACCAACAAGATATTCGACAAGTACGGCATCAACTACGAGTACAGCGAGCCTTATCAGACAGGCCATACTTGGAGTACCTGGCGTAACAACCTCAAAGACTTTGCCCCAAGACTATTCAAGTAACGGCTAATAACATAAGTTGCCTAATACCACATTGATACTGGTGCTGGGATGGTGTATTTTGAATGAGTATGAACATTGAGCAGGTCAGAGAGTACACGTTGTCACTTCCAGGAGTGACCGAAGACCAAGCGTTTGGTGAAGACATCCTTAACTTCCGCTTGGAAGGAAAGATATTCGTCTGTCTGGGGTTAGGCAGCAGCAAGCGCGATATAAAAGACAGTGATTCAAGGATTGCCTTGAAGCTATTACCAGACAGGAATATCGAACTTAGAGAGCAATTCTCTGCTGTGAAACCAGCCTATCATTGGAACAAGACACACTGGAGCGACATCTATTATGAAGAAATGGACAAATCATTCGTTGAGGGGTTGATTAGAGAGTCATATCAGCTCATTGCATCGAAGCTCCCAAAGACGGTTAGGTCAAAGTATTTATCTGAATTAGATTAATATAAATATGATACTATGAAACTGAAGAAACGTAAAATCAAATTTACAGCCATCTTCTTCATCTGTTGGTTTGCCTTCCTGGTCTTCCTCGTGGATGGAGTTTTAAAATTCCAGACATTGTTGGACTATTTCGGGTCGTATGCATTAGTGGAGACAACATTGTTACTGTTGGTCATCATTCCGACAATCGCAGTTTATAAATACACAAAAGAATAAATCCACTTTTCCACACAAAAAAAACAAAAAGAATCGTTATTCTTCCACAAATGTTGAGATTATAAAGCTTCTGAGGATGATAAGCAAACTTGATAATTTACAGAATTTTCAAGTTTAAGCACAAAGAATGGCGGATTTAACACTCCATGATGGTTCCTACCTAATAGAAAAACTGCAGAGTGAGTTTCTGCTGTGTAGTATTACGTGTCAATGGAAAGGTATTGAGATGTCCCCCCGAAAGTTAGACAAAACTTTCGGGGCATCTCATTGGCGGGGATAACTCTTCACTTCAAGATAAAGCCAAGCTTGCGACGGTTGCCTTTAGATCTGACGGAAAAGTGAATCCAAAGGTGTTTAATTGCTATTTATAATTACCGTTTTTCCTTCAAGAGTTTACCAAGTTTTTTAGCTATATCTTTTGACAACAATGTTCCAGAATGACCATTCTGCCAATCTATCTCAGGAATAATTTCCTGTAACTTTTCCAGTGGTATGCGCACACTCTGTTCTGGTTCTGCGGGGTTCATACATATCATATCTACATACATCCTACGCTTGGTAGAGCCTGCCCAGTCATCATTTGGGTAAGGGTTGGTAATGAATTGTCCACTAAACACAATGCCTGCATTTTCATCACCTGTACGCAACATATAAAAGAAATCACCCCTATGCGCTTCTTGCCAATCATAGATACTCCAATCCAATTTGAACATTTCGTTGTTCATGTTTTCATAATACTCCTTATAGTCCTTTTCTTTGAAAGAACTGATAGTAGGATTCCATCGCATCAGATAGTATTTAGGTTCTGAGGGTATAGGTACTACCTCCAAATTTAGCATCCATATGCAACAATCACCATTAGGATCTTCAATACTTGGCTTGCCGGGGCCTTGAAAGCGGAAACGGGTGGAAGGCTCTACACCTAAATCAATGATTTTGGCAAGACAGAAATCTACATTACTCTCGAGTACTACAAAATTCAATGTATCCTTGATTGTATATGGGAACTCTCCATTGTTATATAAAAAGCAACCGCAGAAAGAGGTTGGAATTTCATCCGTCACCAAAACAAGATTGCCTTCGATATTTTCCAGTATCGCATACTGATTATTTTCGTTGATGCCCACGCTGAGATATCTTATGTCTCCATTACGGACTTTATTTATAACTTCGTTATCTACATCTAATGTAATTGACAACTCTTCAAAGTTGGTTTCTTCGTTTATTTCTGTTATTAACTTCATGGTTTTATAGGATTATAATGTATCAACAAAGATAAACATTTTTTTATAAAAGCAAAGAAGCAGACTTGAAAATATAAAAGCCGTGCTATCTTCACAAACTGCCTTCAGCTGTTCATTCATAACAATGCCCCAACTATGAAATTTGGAACAGATGCTGAGTTACAGCGTTACAGCAAAATATACCATATACACAGCACAAGTTGAAAATATGCCCCAAAAGGGACTAAAAGCAAGCCAGACGCTTTCTATTAGCAAACTGGCGACTCACTTCAAGCAAACCTGCCGTCACGTTTCCTTATTCTCATCTTGGAGGAACAGATCAAAAGTCCCCATGATCAAGATTCTTTGGGAAATGCAAATACAAAGGCACTCTATAATTCAAAGTGCCTGAATTTTCTATAATGATTATTCCTCAATAGACAAACTACTGCAAAGTTCATGATAGATGTCGGCGCAGGCTTCTATGCATAACTTTCTCTCTCTGGCAGTATCAGTTCCAAATACAATCACGCGTGGAAAAGCAACACAGACAAGATAATCCAAGATGGCTTTATTATCATCACCATAGAGATTTTCGTCAAGTAGCATATTGAAACAGATGGTAAATAAAACACTATCAAAAAGACTTTCTCTTTTCTTGTTATTGAAAGTCAGATCACGAAGCATGCTGTTAAAGTAATGGAATACATAATTGTCAATATACCCGAAATCAAATATCTCAGCTTTTTTAATTTTATAGCCGTCAACAAGAACATCACCGGAGGCAGGTATTAAAAGCACACCTTTATACTTCCTCAAACATTGGCAATAAACTATGAACCTGTGGGTTTGCCCATCTGGGTTCTCTACTAAAATTGTAAGCCACTTGCCTAACATTAACGACTTTGCAAAATTTAATTCCTGATTGCTGATAGCCATAATCATAAATTTTAATTGTAATTACTATACTTACCTCTAAAAAAAAGATGGGCGATTCTAGAAACGTATTTGCCAAGTAGGCTCGGTAAGTAAGTTAAGATGGCGCACAGCCGTTCTTATTATTAAGATTGGGAAAAGGTACGCTTTATTTTGGCATTACTACTATGAAAGCTGATTTATTTTCATAGGGAGGTTAAGATTTAACATTTGAGGACAAAAAAGCACCGAGTGTTACAGTTGTTACAGTTGTTACAGTTAAAATCTGCCTATATCAAAAGTCAATAATAATTTTTATATTTATATATATA
>OMSH01000034.1 GCA_900313715.1 uncultured Prevotellaceae bacterium | reverse complement strand
GCAAAAAATATGATTAAAAATAAAAAGAAAAGATATATGAAAAGTATTATCAAAACATTTGGTTTATGTCTGATGGCTTGTCTTCTATGTTGTTGCAAAGGCAAGAAAACAAATAACAACGATTCTGTTGCCAATGGCCTCTCTACAGAAAAAGTCACTGTGCTGAATTATGCTCAAGGCTTTCAAGTAAAAGACCTTACCAACGGCATCCGTCTGATTGATATCCAAGACCCACAAGCGGAGGAATCTACTGCCTGGCATTTTGCTTTGGTACCAAAGCTGTTGGCATCATTCGATGTACCTCAGGACTATACGGTGGTTCGAACCCCTATCGACAAAGCCATCTGCATGACCATGTTGCAATTGGCCGATTTCATTGCCCTAAATGCATTGAATAATGTGTCAGGCATCACCAGTATCAAGAACCTTTTCAATGAAAACGTCTTGCAACTGGTGAACGATGGAAAGATACAGCAAATAGGTTCGGAAGGCGACTTCGATGCTGAGGTGGTGATGGCGGCCAATCCTGATGTCATCTTCATCTCCCCTTTTAAAAGGGGTGGTTATGAGGCCATCAAGAATACGGGAATAACATTGGTTCCCCATCTGGGATACAAAGAGCTACATCCACTCGGACAAGCCGAATGGCTGAAGTTCATAGGTTTGTTCATCGGACAAGAAAAACAAGCCGACACCCTCTTTGATAGCATATGTCAACGGTATGACCATATCAAGGAATTGGCATCGAAAGCCGAATATCGTCCTACTGTATTGAGTGGCGAGATGCATGGAGGCAACTGGTATGCGGTAGGTGGCAAGAGTTTCTTGGCTCAGATATTTGCCGATGCTGGAGCTGACTATGTTCTGAAAGACGACCCCAATAGTGGTGGTGTGAATATAGAGTTTGAGAAATTGTATGCAATGGCGGCTAATGCCGATTACTGGCGCATTCTCAACAGCTTCCCCGGCGAATTCAGCTATGATGCCCTGAAAGCCAGTGAACCCCGTAACGAATTGTTCAAGGCATTCAAAGAACACCAGGTGATCTATTGCAACATGAAACGCAGTCCTTATTACGAAAAGGCGCCTGTAGAGCCTGATATATTGCTTTCAGACTTGGTATATGTATTCCATCCGGAATTATTACCAGCTGATTATCAACCCACCTATTACAAACTATTACCATGAAGACAAGCACCTACCTCTTCGGACTAACACTGCTTATTGTAGTATTGTTTGCCCTCAATCTGGCAGTAGGCACCATTGAGATTCCCCTGAAAAACGTGTGGCTGATTCTTTGGGGAGAAGATAACCAGCAAGAAATTTGGCGCAATATCGTCATTCGATCTCGCTTGCCACAGGCACTCACTGCTATGGTAGCAGGAGCAGGTTTGGCTGTGAGTGGTGCACAGATGCAGACGGTATTCCGCAACCCGTTGGCTGGTCCGTCTGTGTTGGGTGTCAGCAGTGGAGCCACATTAGGTGTAGGTTTTGTGGTATTGCTTTCTGGCTCATTAGGTGGTGTTGCACTAAGTCGTTTGGGTTACCTGGGTGACGCTGCTATGTCTGTAGCAGCTATCATTGGCGCTTTGGCTGTATTGTCACTCATAGTATGGGTGTCACACAAGGTGAAGGGCAATGTCACCCTCTTGGTGATAGGTGTGATGATTGGCTATCTGGCTACGGCAATTATTGGTGTACTGAAATTCTTCAGCAATGAAGAAGATGTCAAGGCATTTGTGGTATGGGGACTGGGTAGCTTCTCGCGTGTTTCAGGCGACCAAATGTTGCTGTTTGTCACACTCATGATGATACTCCTCCCACTTTCTATGACATTAATCAAGCCATTGAATCTGTTATTACTGGGTGATGGTTATGCCCGTAGCTTAGGTCTGTCCATCAAGTGGGCACGCACACAGGTTATTTGTTGTTCAGGTATCTTGGCAGCCATCGTCACTGCTTATTGCGGTCCAGTCATGTTCCTTGGATTAGCGGTGCCCCACTTATGCAGGGCCCTGTTTCGCACCTCCGACCACCGCATTTTGTTGCCCGCTTGCGTTATGGCAGGTGCTGCATTAGCTTTGCTCTGCAATTTGGTAGCCCGTATGCCTGGCTATGAAGGAGTATTACCGGTCAATTCCGTAACCGCATTGATTGGCGCCCCCATCGTGGCAATGGTGCTCTTCGGCAAAAACAAAAACAACAAGATAGACGAATAGACAATTATTTCCAATCCTC
>OMSH01000050.1 GCA_900313715.1 uncultured Prevotellaceae bacterium | reverse complement strand
TATTTCTACAGCAAGGAGGGCGAGGAATTATACAATGCCGAATGGACTAATGAAGGATGGGTAAATCTCATATCTGAAGAGTATTCAGATGCTACCAAAGAGTATTTCAAAGAGCATTTTGAAGTACCTGACTTTAGTATTGAAAGCTTCTTCGAAAATGTCATTCTGACTAATGCAGCCAAAGAGTATTTGAACGATTTGGGACCAGAGCACATCTCCTTTGTTAAGTATTGTTTTGACCACAAGGAAAGCCTTGGCGACATAAAATTTACAGATTATACCCTCTGGACATACGATAAAGAAGGGGAAAACGAACAAATTCTGAGCGAAGATGTCATATTCTTCCAAAGTGACTTGATGACCGAATATCAAGATAAACAATGGATTGAGAATGGCTGGATGTACCATTTGGATGAAGAATACCTTGAAGATGTTGCGGACATGGAATCTTTCTGCAAATTCATGTCTGACAAATTTGGTGTTCTGCAGTTCACAATGGAAACCTTCTATGAGAATGTTGTTGCTGAGCATGTAACGGACATCTGTGATAATGTTGGTGGGACAGAGTCTGATAGCGATACGGACGAAAGTATCGACATCTTAACATATCTCGGTGAGAACTATAAACTGATATTCGAAGAGCATGGCAACGAAAAATTCATAAATTTGCCTCTCTATCGTTATGACACTTGGGATGCCATAACAGACAGGGATGTACCAGTCTATCTGCATGATTCTGGACTAGAACCTTTGCTTGAAGCCAATTGGATGCCTGATGATGTGGCATACATGTTGGAAGAAAAATACAATGAGATATTCTCAAAATATCCCCAGTTGATGAAGAAACTGGAGATTTCCAAGTATTCTTTCAAGCTCTATAAAGAGTCGTTGCTTTCCGGCATAGATTCTCTAGTGGATTCTACATCTGAGAAAGAGCCAAACATTGAGTTCCACCGTTTCATGTTCGCTAACAAGGATGACTTGACAAAGACTGATTATAAGACTCTAAAATCCATTGGTATCTTTGCTATTGATAATGATGGCGACGAAGAAAACCATTCATTAGAAGACGCCCTTTATCTTGCTGACAAATATATGGAAGCGGGCAAGGGTGTCGAAACGATGGTGAAGAAGTATGATGAAACTGCATGCTTTATTTCAGACGCTTACCTTACTGAAGAGGCAGATGAAGAAGATATTGCCGCATGGAGAGACTATTTCGTCAGCTTAGGTGCCCGATATAATATTCATGATATCGTATTTACGAGTATTGTACCAAACCTTGCGGATATTAAAAACAAGGATATTGTATCACTCTTGGCAGACTACTATGACGATTTCCATTCAGAAGATGTTTGGGATGAAGTCAAGGATGACCTCTGCCAGTTGAACGTCCTGACAAAAGGAGGTGATGACGACTTTAGGCCTATTGGCGAAGTACTGTTCAACGATTGCTATGATAAAGAACCGTATCCCTATATTGTTATAGAGGACGAAATATCTGATTATTATCGAAATGCAGCACCAGAAGTAATGCGTCTACTTAGGGAGATTGTGAATGAAGCAGAATCTGATTCGTTCAACTCTTTGGATGAGTGGAAACAAGAAAAACTTGAATGGTATCTTTTGTATCAGAAAGATGATATGGATAGAATTAAGCCTATTCATACTCAATTTATACAGGATTTAGCTGATGATTATATTCTTAATAACGAGCTTTATACAAAGGCTAAAGTAAGGGAAATAATGCTCAAAGACAAGGATGATGAGTTTTATAGCCCGAAAGAACTGACAGAAGGTTCTGCATATAAGCCACGTTGCGATTTTGAGCGTTTTAACTTGCCTCTTACTTATCTCAGCGAATGCTACTTACCGTTTGAGAATCCGGATCCAAGAGTCTTTAGGAAGCTCTTTACAGACATGGAGGTTGTTTATGACATTCATGAAGAGCATTTGCCATTAATGGGTGAAAGCTATGATTTCACTATTTATTTCTGGACTGAATACCTCGTACAGTATGCAAATCGAACCCATATAACATCAATGGGTATTGAGGAATTGAACAAATACGCAACTATTCCTACAGGCAATATGGATAGAAATGAGGTAAAGAAACCTTCACAGCTCTATTCTCAGTCACTTATTCAGCAAGGATTTGTGAAAGGAATGGTTATGGGCTATGAAGACAAGATGCCTTTGGAGTCCATATTCTCAACAAAAGAGGTAAAGAGTGAAATACTTGACAAGTTAAATTTTGCAACGACATTAAGTTTTTGTGATTGTCTTGACTGTCTGTTACATACTAAAAATAAGGGTAAAAGGCAAAGTATCCTTTATTGGCTTGCAAACAAGAATAATATTGACTATGATGCTGTCAGCGACTATCTGAATCATGATGATTCTCTCTGGCGTAATGGGCGTGGCGGATTTGAACGGCTGAATGAATTGTATGTAATTGACATACATGAAGAGCGTCTAAAACAGCTCTTTGGTAAGAATGCTAAAGTCATGTCTCAGGAGTATTTTGAAAGTGATTATGTCTTTAAACCATTTTGCGAGATATTCCGCATCAACGCCCTTACACAAGATGACTTTGAATTAACACCTGACATCATAGATGAACCGACAACAGAGGAAATGCGTAAGAAGTTACGTTTACCACTGTTGATCGTAGCTGCTGTTTCAGACTCGAATAACTGGAAGGAATTGTATGACAATTATTGTGTTAAACTGGATTGTCTCCAATTCTACAGGTGTAGGTCAATTACCTTGAATTATGAAGGTGAGCTGAAAGATTCCAGTATACAATACCATAAGGATGACAATGAGTTGTTCTATGTAAAGGACTGGATGGGTCGAAGAGTATTTAAGGACTTCATTTCAGACTTGGTTGACTACTTTGAAATTGACATGGATACCAATGTGCTGGAAGGAATCTTTGAAGCTGACGATAAGAATCAGACAGAAATCATT
>OMSH01000055.1 GCA_900313715.1 uncultured Prevotellaceae bacterium | reverse complement strand
TGTAACGCCGTATTCTGCGCACTTGGCGTGGAACGCCTTGATCTGTTCGTCAGTAGCATCCAGTGGCAAGTGGAAGTCCTTGATGCATAGGTAGTGGATATCGCACTTCTGCAAGGTCTGGAGTGCTGTGTCGATGTCAAACAGATGGAAGGTCCAGTCTGCACAACTGAGGTGGAATTTGTTGTCGGCAGCTGTGGTCTTAGGAACTGCTTCCTCTTTGGGGGCAGCAGGAGCGCAACCACTCATGGCCAAAGCGGCACCACCTGCTAAGCCTGTCTTGATAAATGATCGTCTGTTAATCCTCATAGTATTTAGATTTTAATTCATATTTGGCCTTGCCTCATGGATATGCCGGCAGCTGACTGCGAGCAGATATGCTGCCTACACATATCCTTTTCGTCTTTAAGTGCTAATGTTCAAAAGTCAACTCTTTTCCTCTTACGTCTTCTACGGGAACGCCATTGGCATATGCCAGTTTGCCGTTGACAAACGTGCGTTCTACTTGCCAGTTAAACTGGTGACCCTCCAATGGGCTCCATCCACATTTGTTTTGCAAGATGTCAGGCTTAACTGTCCAAGGGCTGTTATGGCGCACCAAGACGAGGTCGGCCTGATAGCCAGGACGGATGAATCCTCGCTGATCGATGTGGTAGAGCAGAGCAGGGTTGTGGCACATCTTCTGTACCAGTGCCTCGATGGTGATGATGCCCTTGTCCACCAACTCCAACATGCAGTTCAACGAGAACTGGATGGTGGGCATGCCTGACATCGCCTTCAGTGCCCCACCTAGTTTTTCGGAAAGCAAGTGGGGGGCATGGTCAGTGGCTACTGTATCGATGAGATTGCTTTGCAGGGCCTTTTGCAAGGCTTGCTGGTCGGCTATGGTCTTTACGGATGGGTTGCATTTTATCTTCGCACCAAAAGACTGATAGTCAGTATCGTTAAACATTAAGTGAGAAATACAGACTTCTCCCGTAATGAGTTTCTGTGCTAATGGCTCATCAGCCAGCAGTGCCAGTTCGCGAGCCGTGGAGATATGGGCAATATGTAAGCGAGCACCTGTTTCCTGCGCCAACTCTACTGCCAACTTGGACGAGAGCCAGCAAGCTTCTTCTGAACGAATGACGGGATGCAACTCGATGGGGGCATCACCATCTTCCCCTCTATATTTGGCTGTATTCTCACTGATGGTATGCTGGTCTTCACAATGTGCCATAATCAACATATCAGTACCCCCAAAGATATGGCGAAGACTCTCTTTCCTGTCCACCAGCATATTGCCCGTACTGGAGCCCATAAAAAGCTTGATGCCAGGCACACGACGCTTGTCCAACTTGTCGAACAGGTCGTAATTGCTGTTGGTGGCTCCGAAGTAACAACTGTAGTTTGCTAAGCTATGTTGGGCAAAGTTGTCCATCTTCGCTTCCCAGGCCTCGATGGTGGTGGTCTGCGGATTGGTGTTCGGCATATCCATCACAGAGGTCACTCCTCCTGCAACGGCTGCACGGCTCTCAGAGGTGATGTCTGCCTTGTGGGTAAGGCCTGGATCCCGGAAATGCACATGTTCGTCAATGACACCAGGCAGCAGGTAGCATCCTTCACCGTTGATAACTTCCCCGAAGTCTTCTTTGTTGCAGACCTGTCCTTCTACAACAGATGTAATACGTTCATCCTCAATGATGACAGCACCCTTGAACTGCTTGCCCTCATTAACTATCGTCACATGTTGTATCAGTGTCCTTTGCATAACTCCTTTTTATCTTTGACTCAGCCAAAAACTCGCTATATCTTTGAATTATAAAGCATTCATGATGTCGCGGTCGATGTCAGTCAATTTATCTGTAGGTTCATAACGCTTCAGCACCTTACCATCGCGGGATACCAAGAACTTGGTGAAGTTCCACTTAATGCTGGATTTCTGGGCATAGTCGGCATCTTGCTTCTTTAGCATCTCGTCTAACAACTTGCCTGTTCTGTCATTCAGATCGAAGCCACCAAAGCCCTTCTGTGCCTTCAAATATGTATAAAGCGGTGACTCATTTTCTCCGTTCACTTCAATCTTATCGAACTGAGTAAACTGGGTGCCGAAATTGGCAGTACAAAACTCACGAATCTCCTTAACGGTGCCAGGAGCCTGGTTGCCAAACTGGTTGCAAGGAAAATCAAGAATCTCGAGGCCAGCCTGATGGTACTTCTCATACAACGCCTCTAAATCCTTATACTGAGGCGTGAAGCCGCATCGAGTAGCAGTGTTGACAATCAGCATCACCTTTCCTTTGTATTCAGAGAGAGATACGTCATTGCCAGCTTCGTTTTTCACTGTAAAGTTGTAAATGTTTTGTGCTGATGCTGTCAACACACATACGGTTGCCAACAGGCAAATTGTAAAAAATTTCTTCATAATAGATAAATTTGATAGTATATGTTTCTGCAAAGATAGCATTTCTTTTTCAATTATCCTTTTTTTTTGTGTGTGAAAGACGAAAAAGACGTGGATAAAAACGAATCCTCTCATACTCGTGATTTTCCTGAATCTGTTGGGAATGTTGTGCAAAGTGACTATCTTTGCAGTTTAATCAATAATTATGGATAAAAAGATGTCAGACAACAATAAATGGGTGGCGTGCTGGGGCAACGCTACCTCTATCAGTAACCGTGGTGAGGCTATCTATGCCAAAGACCTTACGTTGCGTTATCCCATCAGAATGTGCTTCAGCGGCAGGATGCTGCGTTTTCGTTTTTCCAATCTTACAGGAACAGAACCTGTGACACTCGACAAGGTGTTTGTGAATCATACCCCCATCACTTTTGGTGGCGAGACAAGTGTAAGTCTGATGCCAGGAAAAGAACAAGAGAGTGATGCCATTAGCTATGTAGTAGAACGTGGTGACATCATTGAGGTAAGTATGTATATGGCTGGATATACACAGATGAACAGTGGTACACTTATTACAGGACCGCTTTCGAAAGGTTTTTATGCTTATGGCGATTTTGCGGATGCTGACGAGTTACCCCTTGACCTGACGCGCCACACCAACTGGTTCTTTTTCCTCAATACCATTGATATACTGACATCGGCTGATAATCATGCTATTGTGTGCTACGGAGATTCCATTACGGCACAGTCTTGGCCCGACTATATGGCACAACAGTCTTTCGGTACCAACGTTTCCATCATCCGTCGTGCCGTCAGTGGAACACGCATCTTGCGTCAATACGACTGTATCACCTATCAAGCATACGGCTTAAAAGGTGCCACCCGCTTCCCCCTTGAGATGAATGTGGCGGGAGCTTCAGATGTTATCATCCAGCATGGCATTAACGACATTATCCATCCTGTGGGCACCGACGTCAACCCTTTCCGTCCGTGGAGCGACCTACCTACGGTGGAAGAACTGGAGCGTGGAGTAGAGGAAATCTATGTAAAGCCCGCCAAAGCAATGGGACTGAAAGTGTGGAGCGGTACCCTGTTGCCTATCTATGGTTGGCGTACTTACAATGAAAACCGTGAAACCATGCGACAGACGTTTAATGAGTGGTTGCGCACATCGCCCATTTTCGATGGATGTATAGACTTTGATGCAGCAGTGAGAAGCGATACAACCCCCAAAGCTTTTGCTGATGGCTTCGACAGCGGCGACCATCTTCATCCCAGTGAACGTGCTTACGAGGCGATGGCACAAGCTGCTGTGCACAAGCTGATTTGCAATTTACCATGATACAACTGAGATAGGATGTAAGTCGGGAAAGTCCGTTGTATCGACCTTGCTGATACAGCATTTGGGCTACTCTATTACTGCTGCCCATCCACCGTTTTTAGCTAAATGGATGTTCATCTGGGTAGAAGCGTTCACGCTTTGTTCCACCTTATTGTAATGCATGGCCTGGTATTCGGCATTCTTGCCGTCTTTATAGGCAGTGAGCTGGTGCTGACCTCCCGACAGGAAATCCAGGCTTAATGTCAGGTCACGAGCTGTTCCATTGGTGATGGCACCGATAAACCACTTAGCACCTTTCCGTTTGGCTACTACCACATATTCACCTGCCTGAGCTGCCAAGCAACGTGTTTCGTCCCATGTGGTGGGCACACTGGCGATGTAACGGGTACAATCGTCTGCCTCGTAGTAGCGTGTAGGGTTGTCGGCCAACATCTGAACACCACTCTCCAGCACTACATAAAGTGCCATCTGGAAAGCGCGTGTACCCATTGCTCCACTGTTAGGACGGGTAGCACGATAGCGCTCGGGTTGCATGTTATAC
>OMSH01000070.1 GCA_900313715.1 uncultured Prevotellaceae bacterium | reverse complement strand
CTTCGGCCTTTCCATGCGCTATTTGGGAGTAGCTTTAGGTCAGAGCATCGCCTTGGGCACTTGTGCTGGCTTGGGTACCATCATGGGCCCTGTGCTCCTGAATATCTACTTCCCCGAGCAGAAACCTTTGGAAAGTTTGACCTCAGCCGTTATCATAGGTGTGGTGGTTACCTTGATTGGCATCGCCATTATCGGTATCGCTGGTCACATGAAAGCACAGAGCTTGAGTGAAGAAGAGAAGAAAGCTGCCGTAAAGGACTTCAACTTCCCAAAGGGCATCGTGATTGCACTCTTGGCAGGTTTCATGAGTGGATGCTTCAATGTGGGTTTGGAGTTTGGCAAGGACATCAACTTTGGTGAGCAGACCAACCCGATGTTTAGCACCTTGCCTGCCACTTTGTTGGTAACATTAGGTGGTTTCGTCACCAATGCCGTTTATTGCTTCTATCAGAACAGCAAGAACAAGACGTGGGGCGATTATGGCAAGACGGCTATCTGGGGCAACAACCTGTTGTTCTGCGCATTGGCTGGTTTGTTGTGGTATAGCCAGTTCTTTGGCTTGAGTCTCGGCAAGGGTTTCCTCACGGAGAGTCCTACGCTCACCACCTTCGCATTCTGCATCCTGATGGCACTCAATGTGGTGTTCAGCAATGTGTGGGGCATCATCCTCAAGGAGTGGAAGGGCGTTTCGCAGAAAACCATTGTGGTATTGCTTATTGGCATCGTGGTATTGATTGTTTCTACCTTCGTGCCAGAACTGCTTAAATAATGTTTAACTAAGATTGAAGGTTGAAGTCCATAAAGGATTAATTTTCAATTTTCAATTTTTAATTTTCAATTAAATAAATGTCAATATTAGATAACAGACCTCAGTTGGCTGCTGAGGTAAATAAAGTGGCCGAAGTAGCTGGTTACCTTTGGCAAAAAGGCTGGGCAGAAAGAAATGGTGGCAACATCACCGTCAATGTTACTGATTATGTGGATGAGGCTATCAAGGCAATGCCTGCCATCAGTGAGGTAAAGCAGATAGGAACAACCTTGCCTCATTTGAAAGGCTGCTATTTCTATTGCAAGGGTACGGGCAAGAGAATGAGAGACTTGGCTCGTTGGCCAATGGATAATGGCTCCATCATCCGCATCCTCGACGATTGTGCCTCTTATGTCATCATTGCCGATAACCCAGTGCAACCCACCAGCGAGTTGCCTTCACACCTCAGTGTGCACAACTGGCTCATTGGCTCTGGCTCACCCTACAAGGCAAGTCTGCACACCCATCCCATCGAGCTAGTGGCACTCACACACAGTAAGAAATGGTTGGAGAAAGATGCTGCCACCCGCATGTTGTGGAGCATGATACCTGAGACAAAGGCCTTCTGTCCTCGTGGCTTGGGCATCATCCCTTACAAGTTGCCGAGCAGTGTCGAGTTGGCCGATGCCACCCTTGCAGAGTTGGGCGACTACGATGTGGTGATGTGGGAGAAGCACGGTGTCTTTGCAGTAGATACTGATATCATGAGTGCCTTCGACCAGGTGGATGTACTGAACAAGTCTGCACTTATTTACATTGCTGCCAAGAATATGGGCTTTGAGCCCGAGGGCATGAGTGATGCTCAGATGAAAGAATTGAGCGATGTCTTTCATTTGCCGAAGTAGCAGCAAATCTGTTTAAGTAAACACCCTACAATCTGGATAATAAAATCGGGCTTCATCACTTTCGATGAGGCCCGATATTTATACCATTCGTCTCTTGATGGTTTGTGTGACTCTACGCTATATTACTGCTCCCACCTTATTGTAAGGTTGTTGGATTGTTAGATTGTAAGGTTTTCTTCCAATGCGATGCGTCGGTTTTCTCAATCCATCCGTCACGTCTCCATCTGGAGATGATGGTGTACAAAGATGATTCCGCACAGAAGCCTTCTTTCTTTCCACGCAAATCCTCTTTGGTGAATATGGCAGGGAGTTGGTCGAACACCGAACTGTTGGCTCCATATCGTTGGCACTCCACTTTGGCCTCTACATATTGGTGCTTCAGCGAATTGCCAAAAGCCTTGATCTGTTCTGAAAGACAATACTCAGCCATCATCAGAGCAAACTCGATGCATGCCTTCGATTCTTTCTCCTTGCCACTGAGGATGTGGAAGATAACCCCACAACGGAATCCAATGACTGCAGCACGCTTGCGATAGATATCCTTCACATAATCAATATCTTTGGCTGCCTCCACGCGTTTCTGCTCCACCCATTGCTCTGTGGCCTTGCGCAAACGGGGCACTTCTATTACTCCGCTTCGTGAACGTAGCATCTTCACAGCTTCCAGAATTCGGGTTTCATCTTCGGCTGAGCGCTTGCCATACTTTGGCATCTTT
>OMSH01000059.1 GCA_900313715.1 uncultured Prevotellaceae bacterium | reverse complement strand
ATTACTAATTAGTGAATAAAACTCATGTTTGTTGTACTTAACATCATCAATCTTATCTTCTAATGATAGTAACAATTGGCGAACCAAGGGCTTATAATCAAGGTTCACAGATTTGAAGAATCTTCCAAATGTATATGCATCAGACAAATAGACGAGTATCGCACGATAAACCTCCGAGTCAATTCCAAAGTGGTCTTTTACTGTCCAATGATCAGCAACAATTATTTTAGACAACTGATTATAATAGTCGTGGTATGTAGTATCTCTAAAGACAATAGCCATGTTGGCTAACTGGTCTGCATATTCAATGGATGAAACTCCCAAGGTATTTTTATAAGTTTCAAGGGCTTGCAATTCTTTCTCAAAACTGATAAGTCGTTTTTGAGAATAAGCGGGCAATAGTAAAAAAAACAAGATACCCGCTAAGAATATACGTTTAAAACCTCCTGCTTGCATCTATTTCTCTGATGGAGTCATTGTCGATTCTATTACCATGCGTTGGGAACTGCCAGCAGGTCTTAACTGATTAAATGCCTTCTCGATATTCAAGAACCACTTAGGATCAGACTGCATAGGTGTATTCTTTAGGACTGTATAGACACTATATGATAATGGTCCGTAGAACTTATCGTCTTTTTTGATTTCGCGATTCACCTGATAAGAGCGACATGCTTCCATCATGACAATATTGGACTTGGCTTTTTCCTGGGTTATAGGATAGTGCTTCACATTGTTCAACTTTGCTACAAAATGCTTGTCATTTTTACTAATCCCGACAATACTGCCTCTGACGGGTGCTTCATCATCATCTTCCTCGCCTCTGTACTGCTCTCCAGCATGGCAAGCATCTATTACAACATACAGATATCCTGAAGGCCCTAATTTTAATCGAAGCCGTTCCAGTAAGCCATTTAGGGTGTCATCAACAAAATGTTTATCCCCCTCATATTGCCCTGCTATGTATTTATCTCCAGCATCATAAGGCACAAAGGCTTCGTCCCACCCATCTGCCTCATCTCCGTCATAGTCTTCTACTGGCTGTCCATGTCCAGAAAAATGAACATATACGATATCAGAGGGCTTACTTTGTTGAATTAACCTTTCGAACTCCTTTACGATATTCTTATAGGTTGCATGTTCGTTCTTGAGTTCTTTAATCGAAAAGTCTTTCAGTTCACCTTTAATTAAGTCAACATCATTAGTTCCACTTATAGTTGTCCAATTATAATCTGGGCTATAGTTGGATATACCTATCAGAAGTGCACGGTTCTTAGCTTGGCAGTTATAAACATAGAAAATGCCAAGAATACAAACAAGAGTAAGGTAAATACTGATTCTTTTCATCTTTATCGAAATTAGCCTCTGCCGTGAAGGCAGAGGCATATAAAAAGTTAGTTTGTTAATAATACATATCTATTGTAAAGAGGGCCACGATTCACCACCTTGACGATGAATCTGCCAGTCCATGCTGGTCTCCAACGTACATAGCAATCGTCAGAGTAACTTTCATCTCCAGCGATATAATTGCCATTAGAGTCATAGACATAGAGGTCCAGATCTGTATCGCCATCTCCAGAGACTGCAATCTCAGCCAAAAAACCAGCTGTGAAGCTAATCTGGTAAGTGTGAGTGCTATTACCGTTGACAACTTCATAGGTACGAGAAGGACCATTCACAGCGCCACGATGATTAACCTTGCCATTCTCCTCTATCTGGGCAAGGAGCTTGGTAACCGTTTCATCTCCTTCTGCAAGAACCTTGGCATCCGCAAGGATCTTATCATAGTCTAAAGATACTTTTCCTGATTTTCCTTCAGATTTTGAAATATCAGCAGCCTCGCCCTCACGTTCAGCCTTTAATGGCTGAGTGGGATTCTCATTGATGATCTGCAAGGCTTCAGCTAAAGAAAGAGCTGACTGCTGAGCATAACCATACTTGACAAGATCAGTGGCTAGGCGAAGAGCTGACAAAGAATTTGAGACTTCACCTTTCACTTCTTGTTTCTCTCTAATCTCCTGTGCCCAAGATGTTGATGCGAGCATCACAAGGGCAATTGATAATAAAAACTTTTTCATTACTATTCAATTTAGTTATACAATTTCTATTTAACTTTAATGTATGTCATATAAGTTTGGAATTTCTTGATCTTTTCAGTAAGAGGATAGTCGGCGATGTCTGCCTTGTCTTGTAGTTTAATAGTATAGGGCAACGCATCAACCAGAGCTTTCAGATAAGAAGATTTAATAGCATAATTCACATTTTCAGACTTGAAATAATCTCTATTCAGTCCTGAGGATGTGATTCCAACAAGATTTCCCTTGATATCAAATAGAGGTCCGCCACTATTACCTGGCTGTATAGGCACGGATATCTGATATACAGTTTGATCTCCCTGAATACCTGATCTTGAGCTAATCTTGCCATCTGTGAACTTCAACTCATCTCCCATAACATCAGCAATGGGGTATCCAAGTGTGAACACTTCGCTACCTGTGTCCTTCAATCCTGTTGTGAAGTTGTAGGGAATTGGCGGTAAATCCTTGAAATTGGAATCTTCTATTTTCAAGATAGACAGGTCATTCTTTTTGTCTGACAAGACAACTTTTGCAGGGTGATGTTCCCATTCTCCATTTCTTACAATTGAGACTTCTATCACCTTTGCTCCATCTATGACATGATGATTCGTTGCGATATAACCATCTTCGGACAAGAAGAAACCTGAACCACTAGCAGACCATCCACTACCTTCTTTCTGGGGGAGGTATTCGCTGGGAATATGTTCGGGATCAATAAACTCCGATATGGACAGATTAGCAGCATCGAAGTAGCAGACGTCATTTCCTTCGTTAAGACCTGTCACACAGCAAAAAGCTCCATCATATCTTATCCTGTCATATTCGGCCACAGCCTCATCATTAATGATGAGTTTAATTTTTGAACCTGAATTCAAAACGGCGAGACTATTAACCTCAGGTTTGATAGCTGAAGAACTTTTCCATTCCCATTTTGCCATGGGCTTACCGTTCTTCATGTACTGGAAGGCAAAATTACCACCAGAAATGAACAATCCACAATAATTATCCCAGTCTTTAAAGCCAAACAACAATCCTAGAATGTTTGTATCTTTGGGCT
>OMSH01000307.1 GCA_900313715.1 uncultured Prevotellaceae bacterium | reverse complement strand
ATCAGCGATTGCGTCTTCTCGCCTGTAGTCCTAGCGAGCGAGCTCTTCTTGCCGCCCTTGTCACCCTTGATAAACTCCAGTTGGGGCGAGCCTTGGCCGGCAGGGGTGAACACGTGGCATCCGTCCGTGTATTCATCCAACTTACCCCGTAAGGTGTTGATTTTCTGATTTTTCGTTTCCATTTGATGCTCCTTTCAATGTTCACAAGTTAACAAGTTCACAAATTAACGTTTAGCCTTTTTCGACGTCGAATTTTTCAGCTCCTCTCTTTGATATAATATATTATATATATATAATATATATATCAAGGTCAAGTTTGACCAAAATGTTAACTTGTTAACTTGTTAACTTGTTAACTTTCTCATTCTTTACATTTGTAATGAATTACTCCTTCTTCTTGAATCCGTGGATAAAGTCCAGGATGGAATTATAGGGCAGGCCGAAGTACTCCTCGACGATGTTCATGGCCACGGCAGCAGCCATCGCCCTTGCCAGCCCCTCCTTGTTGGCCTCGAACCAGGGTGCAAAGTCCTCCTCCACCCACTGCTTCACGTCGAAGCACGGGCAGGCCTTGTTGGCATACTCCCTGTGGCCGTGGATGCAGGCGGGGGTCAGTTTCCATTTCAGCAGGTGCCATGCCAGCTGACGGCGCAGGCTGTCCGTCTGAGCCTTGGTGCGGGTGTCAGCCCACTGCCAGTTGCCCTCGTTGTCGATAATCTTGCGACCACCGATGTAGCAGATGCCGATAGAATTCGTGTTGTGCCCTTCGCAATGAGCACCAACGTCAGCGTACGGACGGCCGTGTTCCACCGTGCCGTCAAGACGGATCACCTCGTGATAGCCGATGTCGCGAAAGCCGGGGCCTCCCTTCTCCTTCGGCACCATGTGCCAAGTGCGGATCTCGTCAGCAGTCACATCGCGACCTTCCTGAGTGTCGCTGCAGTGGATGATAATCTCAGTAATCTTACGCATAGTTTTTTCTCCTTTCTTTCTCTTTAGGAGTTTAGGAGTCTAGGAGTTTCGGAGTTTAGACAATACCTTTACGGCTCCCAGACTCTACTTTTCTCCTTTTGTTTTAAAATTCTCAAATTCTCTAATTCTTGATAATCGTGAAGTCGAGGATGCGGACATTCGTGCCATACGACGTGCCGCCAGCAGCATTCTGCCACGACCGTGCCTTGAATTCGACGTTGGCGATGAGCGTCGTGCCCTTGTCGCATCCCTCACTTTTGAAAGCCTTGGCCGTCTCACCGAACATCTCGGCAAACATCGAGGCTCCTGCACATACCATGACCACCCCGATGACCAGCATCTTGTCATTCTGGCCGTTCAACTTGGTAGTCTCAATCTCCCGTTCGGGGAGAATCTTTTCAATTTCAAATACTTGTCTCATTTTTTAAATCTTCTTTCTTTCTTTTTGTTTGACTTTAAGTGAACTCTGAATTCCTTTGCGCAATAGAATTTCGTTTGCAAAGGTAGGCACTATTTTTGAGCAAAACACGATAAAAAACAGGATTGGAAGGGTCAATCCAACCCATCCAATCAATTGGATAAAAGTCATCCAATAAAAACAAAAAAAGAAGGCAATTTCTTACCCTCTTATCACATTTGCAACCTTGCCATAGACACTTTTCGCTATCTTTGCCAGATGTTCGTATTTGGTCTCACGCCTTGTAAAATTGATGTATCGGTCCCAGTCAGCGAATGACAGTCCCACGTTTCTGTCCTTCCAGACATTACGCTCATGGGAGATGGACTTCGGAATCTTGCCGAAGTCGACGGATTTCACGAGGTCGCCGAAAAACACCTTCATCTGCTGGCATATCTCGCCGTCGGTACATTCCTTTCGCCTTGGCTTGTCGTCATGCGTTATCAACAGCCCGTCGATGAGCTTCAGCGGCTCGATGATGGCCAGCCACTGGTTCTGCTTCGTGGCATCAATATGGCTAGGCCCATCCTTTACAAATGGGGCAATGGCATTGCGTATGTCACTAATCTTGTCGTCATACGACGGGGCAAAGATAATGTTCTCATATTCCAGACGTTCACCGCTGCCGCCCTCCACATCTTTAATTTTATCGCGCAGGAGATTCAATTCAGGTTGGAAACAGTGGTTGTTCTTATCGTTGACACGAGCGAGAATCACCTCGTTGTCTTTCATTGTCTCCAGAAGGAAGTAGCTGTTCTCCTCTACGATTTGTCCTATCACCGATCGGGCATAAGCGATTTCCGACGAAGAAAGAGTGTCATCCCTGATGGCCATCTGCTCAATGAAGTCAGCCACCTCGATGAACTCGCCATGGCTCTCGTAAGCATCTTCTATCTGGCGGGCTTCCTCGTAGATCTCTTTATACCCGACGATTTTTTCGGCAACATCGGTGAGCAACTGACAGATGTGAAGATATGGATGGTCCTTCGCCTCAGGATAGACATTGGCTAAAAGCAGGAATGCAACAAGGGCGACCATCATGGCCGAATGCTCTGCCTGATCATGACTTCTACTTACCATATCGCCGTTTTCCAAAGAGAAAAAGGAATAGCGTTCGCATAAATCATCAAATGCTTCGGCAACGATGATTTGGGTAAGCTCACTATCTGCTTGTTTGAGCATGAAGGCCAGACGGTTGGCTTCCTCCCACACGTCCTCGGGATGAAGATCGTTGCCGCGCTGCCGCCACAAAGGAGTATACACTATCCTGTAGACAGGATTCTGCCTGTACCGCTCCCGTCTGGCCTGGCGCTCTTTTTCCGACAACCTTCTATACATCAATACAGATTCTTAACGTCACTCAATATCTTCACCAAACGCTTGAAGTCAATAGTTTCAAAAGACGACTCCGATGCGAGACGAGTTAACACTTCGTTAGGGATTTCCACAAATACGTCATTGTCTATGTTGTCGCCGGAGAGCTTGACCATGGTGCGACTGTCTTTGGGGTATGCCTTGATCTCCGACCCGTATGCAGAGCTGAGATTAATGAGTGATTGCGTCTGATGATTCTCAGGCACCAACTTCAACACTCCGCCTTGAGAGGCTTTCAGCTCAATGTCCACACCACCGCCTGTCTCATTTCTCAGCTCGTTCATATTATCGCCCAGCGTCATCAGTCGTCCCAAGTTGGGAGAGGGAATGGTGACACGAAGGCGCGAAAAGCCCTGCGGATAGTGCTTCAACCAATCCCAGAAATCTTTCGTTTTGTAGACCGGACCATCTCCCAGAAAGAAGTGCATACCAGCATTACGAACAAGCCAGTCGTCGAGAATAGACTGAAGGGCATTGGCCACCCTCTTCGTACCGGTAGAGAACTTGGTGTTTGGCCACACTGTAGGCTTTTGTTCTACCAACATCCGCTGTATGCCGTCACGATTATCCCAAACCACATAGCACCAAGGGTAGTCCTCGATGGTCTGGTCGTTCAGCTGGGCATCCGTCACGACCACCTTTAGCAAACGGCTAAATTTCATGATGACGATATTGTCTCCAATGAAGACGATGTCGTACAGATAAGTGGACTTGCCATTTTCGATTTTCCGCTCTTCCAAAGGAGCGTCCTTTCTGAAGAACTGACGAAACGTCTCCAGTCGTTTCGCCCACTCCTCTTCGCTGCGGTCAGAATATGGGGGATTATAAGATGAGCGAATAATTCGCCCAAATGTGTAGGTGTATATGGCAAATGTCGACATCGTGCGTTCTGTTGTTTCTGATTTCTCTTCTCTTAGCTGTATCTCATTGGTTCCCCAAGATAATATTCAAAATGCCCACAGCATCCGAGATGGTGATCTCGCCGTCGCCGTTCACGTCGCCAACCTTTCCGCTCTGACCGCCGCTGTTGATTTCCAGCGTTGCCACATCAGAATTTTCATAGCCATATTTTGTGGCATAGACACTGACTCGGTAGGTATTGCTCACAGGGATGTTGTTGCCAACGCCTGAAGGGCTGTTGTCGTTGGTAATGGTGTAATGGAAGTCCACTCCTGCCGTCTCACAATCAAATGTCAGTGTACCGTTGGCAAAGGCGATGGTGGGAGTGGCACACTTCTCTCCAAGGACGGGTTCTTCACCCTCGCCTGTTCCCTCTTTCAAGAAGAAAAATTCTTTCCATTGGTCAGCTGCTTGATAGGAGGCCTTGGTGCCAACAGGAATATAAAGCGTGCAATCCCATTTGCTGATGTCATCCAGCGCATTAATACCGCAGGTGGGTGGGGTCTCAGCTTTGCTCACAATCTTCGTTAACGCAGTGCAATCGGAAAAAGCCTCTTGTCCGATGCTCTCCACACTGCTGCCAAAAGCAAAGCTATCAAGGCTGGAGCACCCTGAGAACGCCCGGTTGCCGATGGTCGTCACACCGTCACCGATATACACATTCTTTAGGTTCGTACAGCCATAGAACTCGTTCTCTGAGATCTCCGTCTCCTTGTCGGTGATCATCACAGCGCGAAGGCTGGTGTTGTGGGAGAAGGGGGAACCGTTGTTGCTTGTCTTCTCGTAGTTGATTTTTCCGCCGATATAGACAGAGTCCAGAGGGCAACTTGAGAATAGCGGATAAGAGCCGTTCGAGCCCAACCACAGCTCAGTCGAGCGGTCGGCTATCAGCACGTTCTTCAGGCCAGTGCAACCGATAAAAACACCGTTGTTGATTGTTGTAACAGACTGGGGGATTTCGATGTCCTGTATGGACGTACAATTTTGGAAGGCGCACGGGCTAAGGCTGATGACTGTCTTAGGAAGGATAATGTCCTCAAGCTGAGAGCAGTCGTTAAAGCCATAGGCTCCTATGCCGGTAATGGCCTCGCCAAGCAAGGCCGTCTTCAGTCCAGTGCAGCCAGAAAAGGTATAGTCCTCAATATTTCCATGATAACTGAGCTCAACATTAATAATATAGAGATTCTGGAAGAAAGTATATTTCTGCACTTTGCTCACCGTAAGTTGAACGCCCTTGTAAGACACCGTCTCACCAATTGTGACATCAGCAGCCTCATCACCATAAACACAGTCGATGGCATCGCAGGTACGCTCCGAAGGACTTACAAGCACATATTTCACGCCGCCCACCTCAAACATCGAGCTCAAGAATGGATACACCGTCTTGTTGCTCAACGATGTGTACTGGTCGTTAGCCACATAGTTCACTTTGCCTTCTGCATTACCGCACCCATAAGGAGGCGTGTTGGTTAGCCAGATGACTTTGGATGGTTGATGATTTAAAAAAACATATTTGCCAATTGACGAAACACCCGTTCCCAAAGTTACACTTTCTAACCTTGAACAGTTAGCAAATGCATAGTCACCGATGCTCGTCACGGAGTTGGGGATGGTTACGCTTGTTAGGTTGGGACACTGATAGAATGCATAGCTGCATATGGAAGTAACTTCATCTCCAAATATTACTTCATTAAATAAGGAATCCCCAAATGGAGAATAACCACCCGATTTAACATCAGGTAAATTGCAATTAACCGTCAAAACCCCAGAACAGTTTTTGAACGCATAGCTGCCAATGCTAGTCACGGAGTTAGGGATGGTTACGCTCGTCAGGCCGGAACAATTCAGGAACGCATAGCTGCCAATGCTAGTTACGGAGTTAGGGATGGTTACGCTCGTCAGGTCGGAGCAGTCATAGAACGCATAGTCTGCAATCCCTAAAGTACCTTCCAACAAAGACAGACTTGTATTGGCGGGCATAGTTCCTTTATAATTATATGCCACTTTCCCTACATATACCAATCCATCAGGTTGATTGTTATACCATGCAGTTTCATAGAACGCATTGTAGCCGATGCTCGTCACTGAGTTTGGGATGGTCACGCTTGTCAGGCCGGAGCAGCCATAGAACGCCTCGTATCCGATACTTGTCACGGGGTAAGTCACATCGTTATATATGACAGTCTCGGGGATGACCACATCGCTGGAGTATTCGTTGGAGTATTGACCAGAATAGCTACCCCGAAAACTCACAGCCAACTCCGTGTTGTTGTTCGTCCAGCGGTAATAGATGGTGACACCATCATTTGCCACCGCAATGTCATGCGCGCTCACCACCATCGGCAGGAGCAGGGCTAGGGTTATAAGGACTTTCTTCATGTTGCTTGTATGTTTTGGTTTCGGTTGATGGATGAATGTTCTAATTCTTATCTTCTTCCTCCCTCCGCTTCTGAATAGCAGAGTATCCTATCTCTGGCGGTGGAGTCTGCTGCTGCGTTTCACCAAGCTGGGTCAAGGCCTCATATACCAGGATGAGTTCCTTGCGCGTCTCTTCAACGGCCGTCTGGGTGGCGGAGCCCGACTCCTCCAGCGCTTTCACCCGCTGACGCAAATCTTCCAGATCCTGCTGGCTAGCAATGGCGGGCAAGGCCTGACGAATGGCCACGAAGGCTCGCATAATGCTACGGTTGACCCTGATTGCAGTAGGGGAGCGCAATACGCTGCTCAACATCGCAACACCAAGTTCTGTAAAGGCATAGGGAAGATATTTGATATTTTGACCTCGCTTCACGTTCAAGGTGCCAATTTGGCATCTTGAAAGCTCTTCACGTGTCACCTCAAACATAAAATCATCACCCTCGAAGCGCTCAATATTACGGCGTACTTGTCTTTTTAGCTGAGCCGTTTCTACTCCGTAGGCTTCTGCCAAGTCAAAGTCGAGCATCACACGCTGGCCACGTATCTCGTAGATTTTCCGTTTGATAGGTTCTAATTCTAATTCGTCCATAGTTATTTGGCTGTTTGTGTTTGCAAAGATACTAATAAGCGTTTAAACGACCGAAGGAATGCTGTTATTTAACATTATTTTTGTGTACTATTACTCACACCCCCTTGCAAATATCGCAGAAATTTCGTACCTTTGTACCATCTTGCAGCAGCGCACAGCCCACGGCACGCGAGCCAGTAAAGGACGGCGAGGCACCCAGTTTGGCACGGCAAGGGAGGAAGTATGGACGGCCGCTGTACTACATCCGAAACTGCCTGCCTCGGCATCCGAAACTAGCCACCTCGGCGTCCGCAGCCAGCCAGCCAGCCGCCACGGACGGGCCACTGCAGACAAACAACAACATTCACAAACAAAAAAATCAGAAAGGAGACAAACAAATGGCACAGAAAGTACAGAAGTACATGAACACCAACGAGCTGTCGAAGACCTTCGGCAAGTACTACTTGCGCCCTGTCTACGACGACCGTTTCGTCACCACCGGT
>OMSH01000060.1 GCA_900313715.1 uncultured Prevotellaceae bacterium | reverse complement strand
ATGGCGCACCTCTGGAGCTGCCTCCAGCTCACCGTTGTAGAACCATTCAGAGGAGAACTTCATGATGTCCTCATTCATGCGATATTGCACTTTCAGCAAGGAAACTGTTTCGGGCTTGTTGACAACAATCGTTTCCATCATGGTTTGCTCCAATCCGCCTCGGGCGGCATCGAAACACTTGATGGTAGGAGGCAACTGACAATGGTCACCTGCCAGTATCACACGGTCGGCCTTGCGGATGGCTATCCAGCAGGCAGCTTCGAGTGCTTGCGCTGCCTCGTCGATGAACAAGGTGCCGAAATGCATGCCACCCAACAGCCTGTGGTTGCTGCTGACCAGGGTAGAGGCTATCACATGGGCTGAGTCAAACAAATCTGCGTTAATCTGTACTTCTAATGCCACAGCCCTGTCTTTCAGCCGGCTGATACGGCTTCGTACACCATCACGTTCATCGCGACTTCCTCTGTGGCGTCTTCCTTGCAGCTGACGCAGTTCCTTGCGGATGCTCCATAGTTCAGGGTAGGAGGGGTGTCCTTCAAAACGGCGTTCATAGGTAAATGACAGCATCTTGTCATTTACACGCGATGGGTTGCCGATGCGCAAGACATTCACTCCACGATCTACCAGTTTCTCCGATATCCAATCTACGGCCATGTTGCTTTGCGCACACACCAGGACTTGTGGTTCACGATGCAAGGTCTCGTAGATGGCTTCCACCATCGTAGTGGTCTTACCTGTACCAGGAGGGCCGTGAACCACTGCCACATCCTTAGTGCAAAGCACTTTGTTGACAGCCGTTTCTTGGGTAGGGTTCAGCCAAGGAAAGCCTATGGGGTAGAGCTGGCGGAAGCCAGGCTTGGAGGTTCCTAAGATGATGTCTTTCAGTTCCGCCAGTCGGGTACCTTTGGCTTTAATGACATCAGCTAAGGCTTCAAACATGGTCTGGTAACTGGTCTCGTCGAAATAGAGCTGGACACCCAGGTTTTCTGCCTGCTGGAGTTCCATCACTGCATTGCCACCCGGCATCACCACTACCATGCGTGCCTCATCGGCATAGCTCACCGTTCCGAGGAAGGTATAATAAGAAAGGTTGCCCGTCGCGCTTTGTTTGAAAAAGCAGACGGGCTTACCATATTCAAATCCATGTTCGATGTCAGTATCTTCGCTGCGGGTAATTTCAATCACCAGTTGGTTCAGCGAATTATAGAAACTGCGTCCTGCGGAGCAAGGGTACCAGCACATGCCACGTTTTACCTTACGTGCCACCCCCATGGTTTCAGTTTGCCGTTGGAACTCTTGCTTCTCATAGTCATATTCCTTGCGAAGCAGAAGCTGCTGGCGCTGCAGGTGCAGTATCGGGCTTTCGGCCATCTTAGATAGAGAGAGTCTTCAATACATCAACCAACTGGCGGTCGATGGTCTTGTCGAACTTGATGGCACGGCTGAAAGGAACATATACCACCTGGTCGTTCTTCAAACCGCACATCACGTTACGCTGTCCTTCCATCAAAGCATCGATGGCAGCGGCACCCAGGCGGCTCGCCAAGATACGGTCGTGTGCCGTTGGACTACCACCTCGTTGCAGGTGTCCTAAGATAGTGACACGTACATCATATTGTGGATATTCGTTCTTTACACGTTCGGCATAATGCATGGCACCGCCCGTCAGTTCGCTCTCGGCCACAATCACGATACTGCTGTTCTTCGATTTGCGGAAGCCATTCTTGATGAACTCTTCCAGCTGGTCCACCTCAGTGGCAAATTCTGGAATGATGGCTGCCTCGCAACCAGCAGCAATAGCACTGTTCAATGCCAGGAAACCTGCATCGCGTCCCATTACCTCCACAAAGAACAGGCGCTCATGACTGGTAGCGGTATCACGAATCTTATCGACGCACTGAAGGATGGTGTTCAGTGCGGTGTCATAACCAATGGTAGAGTCGGTACCATACAGGTCGTTGTCGATGGTGCCAGGCAAACCGATACAAGGCACATCGAACTCCTTGGCAAACTGCAAGGCACCTGTCAGCGAGCCGTCACCGCCAATCACCACCAAAGCGTCGATGCCTTCTTTCTTCATGTTTTCATAGGCTGTCTGGCGTCCCTCGGGAGTACGGAACTCCTGGCAGCGAGCAGTCTTCAGGATCGTACCTCCCAGCTGGATGATGTTACTCACGTTCTGACTCTTGAATTCAACAATCTCGCCTGTCACCAGACCTTTATAACCTCTATAGATACCTTTTACCTTCAGTCCGTGATAGATGGCGCAACGGGTCACCGCACGGATGGCTGCATTCATGCCAGGGGCATCACCGCCTGACGTCAAGATACCAATACATTTGATTTCTGCCATATCTATATATTTATTTGTACATACTTTCTGCAAAGATACGATTAAGCGAGCATAAAAACAATAAAGTTAACACTTTGTTTTTGGGAATAATCAATCATTCTTTCCCCTCGGCGTTTCCTGTTTTCTTTAATATAGCCTCTTCGATGGATTCCATGAGCCACTTTGGGGTGGATGTCGCGCCACAGATACCTATCGATTGTACGCCTTTTAACTGCTCCCAGTTGATTTCATACGCACTGTCAATGAAGTAGGTGTTGGGATTGATGTTCTGACATTCGTGAAATAATATTCTCCCGTTGGAGCTTTTCTTGCCACTTACAAAGAACACCAGGTCATGTGCCGCAGCAAATCTCCGGATGTTGGGGATGCGGTTGGCCACCTGACGGCAAATGGTATCGGTGTATTCAAATGTAGCACCTTCAGAAATATGCTGTTGGATATACTCCACAATCATCCGGAACTCGTCAAGCGACTTGGTGGTCTGTGAGAATAGGCGTATGCTTTTGGTCATGTCCAGTCGTTTAGCCTCTTCCAGACTCTCTATCACGATGGCTTTCCCTTCCGTCTGCCCCACCAGACCCAATACTTCTGCGTGACCGTTCTTGCCGAAAATCACAATCTGCACATCTGATGCATGGTCGGCATTATAAGCCTCGTGGATACGCCGCTGGAGTTTCAGTACCACAGGACAGGTGGCGTCAATGATTTCTATGTTGTTTTGTCTGGCAATTTTGTAGGTCGATGGAGGCTCTCCATGTGCTCGTAACAGCACTTTGGCATCGTGTAACTCGCTGAGCTGTTCATGGTCTATGGTGATGAGTCCCAACTCACTGAGCCTGTCCACCTCACGGTTGTTGTGTACAATGTCACCCAGGCAATAGAGCGGTCCGCCCTTTGCCAGCTCTTCCTCTGCCTTGTGGATGGCAGTCACCACTCCATGGCAGAAGCCCGATCCTTTGTCAATCTCTATCTTCATGACCCAAACTGCCTTTTAGCTCCCCCTCTGAAGTAGAGGGGGTGCCCGTTAGGGCGGGGGAGTATTTTAATCTTCAACTCTTTTCAGGTACTCTTCCATCAACCACTCGTTCTGCTCTTCGATAGTCAGGTTGCTGTTGTCTAATAAGATGGCATCTTCTGCCTGAACCAGCGGACTTACCTCACGATGCTGGTCAATGTAATCACGTTCTTTTACATTTGCCAAAATCTCATCGAAGCTGGCCTCCTGACCTTTCGCCTTCAACTCGTCATACCTGCGTTGTGCCCTGATTTCTGGCGAGGCGGTAAGGAATATCTTCAGTTCGGCATCGGGGAAAACCGTTGTACCTATGTCGCGTCCGTCCATCACCACGCCCTTCTCCTTTCCGAAAGCCTGCTGCTGTGCCACCATCTCTGCGCGCACGAAATCCAGTGCCGCCACGATGCTTACGCGTTCAGATACTTCCATGTTGCGTATCTGGCTTTCCACATGCTTATTATTAAGATAGGTGTCGGGTTTGCCTGTCTCGGGGTTAAATTGGAAAGAAATGTGGATGTCCTGCATCATGTTCCGTAGCTTTTCCACGTTTAGCTGCAGGCCGTCAAAACATCCATGCTCCATGGCATACAGCGTCACGGCGCGATACATGGCACCGCTATCTACATACACATATCCTAATTTTTTAGCCAAATCCTTCGCCATGGTACTCTTGCCACAAGAAGAGAATCCGTCTATCGCAATCGTTATCTTTTTCATCGTTCTATCATTATTTTTTCAGGGTGTAAAGGTAACAAATCTGGATGATTTTAACAAAAAAAAGTAATCAAAAGTCTTGTATGTAAAAAAACTTCATTATATTTGCAGCGTAATATAAACGAAACACCATTTAATTTTAAATAATAGTATTTATGGAAATTAAAAAATCACCGAAAGCAGACCTTGAAGGACACAAAACCACTTGGCTGCTGGCTGGCTATGTATTGGTGATGGCAGTCTTGTTCCTCGGCTTCGAATGGACGCAGCGCGATGTGAAGATT
>OMSH01000078.1 GCA_900313715.1 uncultured Prevotellaceae bacterium | reverse complement strand
TTGGGCTGTGAATGCGCATCGCAATAAAAGGTTCAGGACTGTCTCTTCTGAAGAGTTCGCAGGGCTTATCGGCGACACGGCCACAGACGTGAGTGCCTACCAACAACATTACCTGATGTCAGGCACCTATATCCGTCCTTTCACGATGGAGATGACGGCGTCGCTCAAGTTCTAAGATTATTCGTAGCGCATTGAATTGGCTGGATGGATGCGAGCCACGATATAGGAAGGTCCTACCAGCATCAAGACCGAGATAAGCAGGGTGCCAATGTTTAAGAGCAACCATACAGGAATGCTCAGCGATACCGGCACCTTATCCATATAATAGGTAGCAGGATCAAGCGTAAGGAGACCTGTGTATCGTTGCACGAAATAGAATGTCAGGCCAACAATATTGCCCCACAGCATGCCCCTGCCTATCAAGAACACCGAGAGCCAAAGGAACAGATGACGGATGGTGGTGTTGTTGGCACCCAATGATTTCAGCACGCCAATCATCTGTGTGCGCTCAATGATGATGATAAGCAGTCCGGCTATCATCGTAAAACCAGCAATGCCAATCATCAGTACCAGAATTACCCAGATGTTTACATCCAACACCTCTAACCATGAAAAAACAGCAGGGTTCTGCTGCTCCACATTCAAAGCGCAATAGGCAGTGCCATTCCTGTCGGTATAATCGTTGAGCAAAGATCCCACCTCATAGGTGACAGTTTCCAACTTTGCATAATCGTTGATGGTCATCTCAACCCCGGAAGCCTCATCATCATCCCAATGATTCAGACGGTTTACCATATAAAGATCAGTAAACACATAAGTCCCGTCATAAGCAGAGAAATGTGTCTCGTAGATCGCAGCTACCAACAATTTTCTCGCCCTGATACTTTCATCGAAGAAATAGGTATCCACTTTGTCACCCACCTTGAGCTGCAGCTTATCAGCCAGGACCTTTGAGATAAGCACCGTGTTGGAAGAAGCCGTATCACAAAACTGAATGAGTTCACCTTGTATGATATGCTGCCTAAGAAAATCAGTCTGATAGTCAGGTCCAAGTCCCTTTACCATAACCCCTTGAAAGGAATCAGCGGTCTTCATCATACCCGCTTTCTGAGAATAGCGTTGCACGTGTGTTACCTGCTGGGACTTCGCCAGCAAAGCCTTCAGAGTGTCATTATAAACAACAGGAGCCGTCTCGTTGCCCATCACTGCATTGACATCGGTCACTTGCAGGTGAGCCGCAAAACCCGTTACCTTGTCCTTTATCTCATTTTTGAAACCAGTAATCACCGACACGGCAATTATCATCACTGCCAAGCCAATAACGATACCGATCATCGATATGATGACAGCAGGACGAGAGACTTGCCGAGAAAGGGCAGGACCATTATAGATACGTTTGGCAAGGAAGACGGGCAGGTTCATCAGATGGTTCTTCCTGGATAAGCCTCCAATGCCTTCTGCAGCACGAACAATGCCCTGAACAGGTCATTCTTCTTTAACACATAAGCTATACGAACCTCATCCCTGCCAATGCCAGGTGTAGTATAGAAGCCCGATGCAGGCGCCATCATCACCGTTTCACCCTCAAAGTTGAAATCAGTCAGGCACCACATGCAGAATTTCTCAGCATCATCCACTGGCAATTTAGCCACTGTATAGAATGCACCCATCGGAATAGGAGAATACACGCCAGGAATACGGTTCAAACCGTCAATCAGGCACTTGCGTCGTTCCACATACTCATCGTAGGTCTCACGCAAATATTCCTCAGGCACATCCAATGATGCCTCTGCAGCAATCTGTCCAATCAAAGGCGGACTCAGCCTTGCCTGACAGAACTTCATCACGGCAGCACGTATTTCAGCGTTTTTAGTAATCAAGGCACCAATGCGGATGCCGCACTCAGAATAGCGCTTCGACACAGAGTCAATCAGCACCACGTTCTGCTCAATGCCCTCCAAGTGGCAAGCCGAGATATAAGGCGAACCCGTATAGATGAACTCACGGTACACCTCGTCGGAGAAGAGAAACAGGTCATACTTCTTCACCAGGTCACGAATCTGGTTCATCTCACGGCGAGTATAGAGATAACCCGTTGGGTTATTGGGGTTGCAAATCAGTATGGCGCGAGTGCGCTCGTTAATCAGTTCCTCAAATTTCTCCACCTTGGGCAACGAGAAACCTTCCTCAATGGTGGTGGTTACCGTACGGATCTTGGCTCCAGCCGAAATGGCAAATGCCATGTAGTTGGCGTATGCAGGTTCGGGCACGATAATCTCATCACCAGGATTCAAGCAAGACAGGAAAGCAAACAATACCGCCTCTGAACCGCCAGAAGTGATGATGATGTCATCAGCCGTCAAGTTGATGTTGTATTTGGCATAATAGCCCGTCAGTTTCTGTCGGTAACTCAGATATCCCTGACTGGGACTATACTCCAGAATCTTGCGGTCGATGTTCTTGATGGCATCAATGGCACACTGTGGTGTAGGCAGGTCAGGTTGTCCAATGTTAAGGTGATACACTTTGATTCCCCTGTTTTTAGCATCGTAAGCCAGTGGAGCTAACTTTCTGATAGGAGATGCGGGCATCTCGGTTCCCCGTACGGATATTTTCGGCATAAATATATTACTTATTAAAAATTGACTACAAAGATAGTGCAAGTCGTATTTAAAACCAAATAAAAACTTTTATTTGTTTATAAAACGCAGTCCTATCTTATCCTTCTTTATTTCAGCCACACACGTTCTCCAATCTCAGGGATATGGTCTTCAGCCATACGATTAAGCTTGTACAAGGTCTTCAGACGCACCCCGTACATCTGCGAGATAGTGTGCATTGAGTCGCCCTCACGCACCTCGTGATAGATAACATCTGCCACCGTATTCTTGTTTTTTTCCTTCAGGTAGATGATGTCACCTTCCTCCAAGGTATAATCACGTTGCAGGTCGTTAAATTTGGCCAACTTCTTCCAATTGATATCAAACTCGCCGCCTAAAAGCTGGAAAGTATCGCCATCACGTGCCACCACATAAGCCAGTCCGTTGCCAATCAGCACCTGGTGAGGATTAGCCAGCCAAGGCTTCTTCTTGAGCAGTTTCTGCCACTTACGTGCCTCCCGTTTGCCCATGCCATCAGTATCATACTTATACAAGTCATAGGTTTCGATAATGGTAATGAGCTTGTTGGCATAAGACGGGTCGGTGGCATAGCCAGCCCTCTTCAAGCCGCGAGCCCACCCTTTATAGTCGGTCTTGTTCAACCTAAACAGTGAGGCATAGCGCTGGTTACCCACCAAGAACAGAGAATGGTCCTCGTACGAGTCTTCCACTTTCTTATAAGCCCTGAAACATTCGTCGCGCGCATCATCGTCAGCCCTGACGCTCTTACCTCGCCACCCCCTGCCACATTTGATGCCAAAGTGGTTGTTGCTCTCTCGGGCCAACGTACTGAGTCCTGCCCCACTCTCCAGCAGTCCCTGTGCCAGAGTAATGCTGGCAGGCACATTGTGCTGCTTCATCTGCTGTACGGCTAAGGGCGCATATTCCTTGATGTAGTTGTTGTAACTGGCCTGGCGACGTTGTGCAGTGGCAGTGGTAACCGCCATCATGCTGCATACCAGGATGATATAACGTATGATTTGCTTCACGCTGATGTATAGTTATTAATTCCAGGTAACAAAATTCAGCAAAAATATTGAAATATGCAATTCCTTTTCTATATTTGTAACATAAAATAAACATAGACTATGAAAGAACAAAAGATTGAGATACCAATCAAGGTTTATGCCTATAACGAGCTGAGTGATGCCGACCGCCAATTGATTGATAAGGCCAAGGAGATGACCTATCATAGCTATGCCCCCTATTCCCATTTCTCTGTAGGAGCAGCAGCCTTACTGGCTAATGGCGAGATAGTATGCGGTTCCAACCAGGAGAATGCCGCCTATCCTTCGGGACTTTGTGCCGAGCGCACCACCTTGTTTTATGCCAACTCACAATATCCCGACGTGGCAGTAACCACCATCGCCATCGCTGCCCGCAACGAAAGCGGCAACTTTGTTGAGCAACCTGTTTCGCCCTGTGGCGCCTGTCG
>OMSH01000062.1 GCA_900313715.1 uncultured Prevotellaceae bacterium | reverse complement strand
CTGTCACAGCGTATTCTTCTTCAGTCGAAGAATCCATCAGATTGGGATCAGTTTATTCATTCCTTGTAAGCCTTTTTGCTAAATAAACGTAGAAATATGCTCCATCTATTCTTTGTTTAATTATTTAACACACCTTGTTAAATAGTTAGTGACCAACAATCCTTTTATTTGCTACGATGTTTTTAATTTTGTTGTATTATGATTTGTATTAAGGGAATGGATGACTTCTAAGCCAGAAAGTTGAAGTATCTTTCTTCTTTTCTGGATCCCTTCTGTTGCCTGCTAAATTCAAATAAACCAAAAAAACATAACAGGTATATGAGACTTAGAGAATGCTTTTATATGCTGATGGGACTGCTAGTAGGAGTAAGCCAGTCACTATGTGCCCAAGACGTGCAGAAGGAATATGAATTGCAGGAGGTAAAGGTAATCGCTAAACGCCATAATTTCGGTGCCCTCAACTCACAGATGAGTGCAAACTCGCTGTCAATAGACCAAATCAAGAAGATGCCCATGCTGTTGGGTGAGGTGGATGTGCTCAAGTCACTGCAGCGATTGCCGGGCGTTCAGTCGAGCGGCGAAGGCCGGGCGGGCATCTTCGTTAGAGGAGGTGACTACGACCAGAATCTCTTTTTGATTGATGGCATCAACCTTTACAATCCCCAACACCTGCAAGGCTTCACCTCAGCCATCAATGCCGATATGCTGGATGACGTGGTGTTATACAAAGGTGCATTTCCCTCTCGTTTCGGCAGCAGGTTATCGGGCATCATCGACATGAGTCTGCGTGAGGGTGATATGAACAAGTACCATGCTACGTTGTCGGTAGGTATGCTGGCATCCAGAATACAAATAGAGGGGCCTATCTGGAAAAAGCATACCTCATTTAATATAGCTGCTCGCGCTTCCTATTATAATGCCATAGTAAGGCCGTTGCTGGAAGAAGTGGTATATGACAATGCTGGGGCGATGGATGCCTACAGCCACATGAAGTATTTCGACATCAATGCCAAGATAACTCATCTGTTTACAGAGAAAGACAAGCTATCAGCCATATTCTATTATGGTCGTGACGTGAACAATGCCACACCTACTGAGACAAAACAGAATTTCAGAAATGACATTTGGATGACAGATGAAAATGGCAAGGTGATAAGAGAGGTCGATGAATATGGAATAGAACATCTGCCTTGTGCCAGCGAGAAAATCAGTTGGATGCATAACAGCAGTGAGAGCATGACCACCAACCGTTGGCACAACCTTTTGGGTGGCTTGAATCTTACCCATACGTTCAGTCCATCGCTGAAACTGGATGTGACCGCCTCTTATAGCGGCTATGACTATCAGCTGAATTATGACACCTCCAGCGAGAGCTTGATAAATGTCAACATTCATGACGAAGACTTGACCAAATGGGAAGCGGATGAAAACAGGGCCTTGATGTTCTCCAACTCCACTATTAAGAGAGGTACCCATTACAAGTCAAAAGTAAACGACTGGAACGGAAAGATTGACTTAAGTTATAGCCAGAGTGGAAAGCATGAAGCCCATGTGGGTTTACAGATGAATGCCATCAGACTCTCCTCTGGCGTCTATGCATTTTACGACTATTGGAAGAAAACGGCATTGAGCGATACCATACTTTGGAACACAGGTTTAGGAGAGGAGCGATACAGGACTACAGAAAGGACTATCAGAAATGACTTGGTGGAAAAGAGGACGATGACATCCATCGCTGCTTATATGGAAGATGACTGGAATATCACCCCTTGGCTGAGGGCGAATGTGGGTTTGCGTTGGCAAGGCTATCATGCCGACGGCAAATTCCACTCGTCTATTGAGCCTCGCGCATCCTTGCGCTGGCTCCTTGCCAAAGGCGCATCACTGAAAATGTCGTATGCACGCATGTCGCAAGGTCTGTTCCTGCTCACCAGCGGCAACTTGGTGACACCATCCGAGATATGGATTCCCTTCAACAAGGACATGAAGTTGGGCACATCCGACCAACTATCATTGGGCTTCAACTACGACACTGACAATGGCATCCAGTTCTCTGTGGAAGGCTATTACAAATGGCTGGACAATGTGGTGGACTATGCTGAGGGTGTCTCTTATATTTCTGCCAAAAACATGAACGAGCTGATTGTGCAAGGAAGAGGCAAAGCCTACGGCGTGGAGGTGATGGTAGAGAAGACCTTTGGCAAGACCACAGGACATATCAGCTACACATGGTCGAAGTCGTTGCGTACTTTCGACCGTCATGGTATGGTGCTGAACGGCGGAAAAGAGTTCTACTCAAATGGTGACCGAAGACATAATTTCAGTTTCAGCATCATCCAAAGACTGAGTAAGAACTGGGATTTCTCTGCAGCATGGACATACCAGAGCGGACGACGGGCATCCATTGCTACCTCTACGATAGCCTTTGGGCAGCAGGATGAGTTTAACAACTACCTGCCCAATTCAATAGGCGGTACAGTGAATCTGACCCAAAACCCTGCCTATCATTTTGAATCAAACGAGTTATATTTGAATACCGACTTCGAGCATGTGATTCGAATGGACACCTACCGCCAGCGCAACAGTTTCGTATTCCCTGCTGTACACCGTCTGGACGTAAGCCTGATTCATCACGGTAACATCGGCATAGGCGAGATGATTTGCGAAGTGGGCATCTACAACCTCTATAACCAGCAGAACATATCGTCGGTATATTGGGGATATGCCAGTAACCGAAAATCGTTAAAGGGCGTGTGCATGTTTCCCATCATGCCATCACTAAGTCTTACCCTCAAACTTTGATGATTATGAAAACAGCACTATGTAACATATTATGTCGTTGCGTGAAAGCTTTATTGCCCCTTTGTATATTTGCTTTATCCGCATGCGAAAAGGAGTTGGATTTTGAAGGCGTGGCACAGGAGTCCGAAAATGACATTATCATCAATGCCTTGGCGGTGGAGGGCAAGCCCCTGAAAGTAATGGTGTCAAGGGCTTACCAGGTGGGGAAAACTCCTAATCTCTCCATCAGGGATTACTATCATTCAGTCTTCTTCACCGATGATGTCAGCACTGACTACCAGACAAAGGAGTATTATCTGCAGACGGCAATCCTGGATGCCGAGGTGCAGGCGGTAGTTAACGGTAATGAAACATACCTGCTGACTTTGGCAAGCGATAGCCTTGGGTTTGTGGGAAGTTATTTACCGCAAGTGAACGACCATATTGAGATAAAGGCAAGTTACAAGAGCGTGAATTGGGACAACGGCCATGTGTCCGTGAACGAGGCAAGTGCCGAGACAACGGTGCCTGTTCAGCCTAAGATTGAAGTGATAAACCGTGAGGTGCTGGCCGACAATCCTTATAAGATAATGAATAATCTCACTTACGACACCGATACTGTCATGCGTATCACCTGCCGTATAACAGACACTTCCGATAACCAGTATTACCGCCTGCGTGTGAGGGGTGTGATTTCTGACAGACCTGATATCTTGATTGATGGTAGGTACATCTTGAAAAACGAAGATAACCGAACCCATTACATCATGCAAGACATCTTCTTCTCAGAAGACGAATTGTTTTTGGATAGCCGTCTGAACACCAACTTTGGTGGATGGCCTGCTTTCTTCAGCAACGTATTTGACGATGAGTTGTTGAAAGGCGGTGAATATACATTCGTAGTTGACAGCCCTAAGCCGGTGGTGCAAGAAACACAATATGAAATGCACGAATTGTTTCCAAACGGGGAATGGATAGAACCTCAGGTGATGGTGGAACTGCAGGCCATTTCGCCAGAATATTATCGCTACCTGAAGTCAGTGGAGTTGTATCGAGTTTCTGAGAGCGATGCCTTCACTGAGCCTGTTCAGATATATAGCAACGTACAGAATGGCTGGGGCATCTTCGGAAGCCTATCAAGTCAACGCATTTTTATACAGTATGATTAATATAAACAATATTATTCAAAACAAGGATAATAATGGGTGGTAGCGTTCCCTATCTACTACGGGGGGATCGCCATCCTCACGTAGTAGCGTTTTTCACTTCCTCCACCACCATTAAGATTTCCAATTTCCAACCGGGCAATATCTCTGAAGATATCTTCATCTTCCCTGAGCAACTTTATGCAGACTATACTTTCACTGAACATAGGGGATATGAAACCAGGAAATAGTATAACTTCCATTTATTCATAATCCTT
>OMSH01000210.1 GCA_900313715.1 uncultured Prevotellaceae bacterium | reverse complement strand
GGGGGTTGTGGGGGTTGATGGCATTATAGGATGGGAGTGTGGTGTCGGCATATTGCCCCACCAACCAACGCAGACATTGGTCGTGCAAAGGACAATTGTCGATAAAACATACTAAATAGTTATTTATTTTCTTTCGGAAGGCTTTTTCTTCTAGTGATTGTTGATTTTTCATACAAATGAGTTTAGTTTGTTTTTGCAAAAATAAGAATAATAATCGATAAAGGCAAATGCTTTTTGGGGGACAACAGATAAGAGAACGAACTGTTCCTGCCGTGGGAACAGGTAGTTCCTCGGTAGGGAACAGACAGTTCCCTTCATTGGAACGAGTGGGGAACAATATCGGGATGGGGTATAGATGACGTGGGGATAACTATAAAGCGAAATGAGGGATTACGACGTTGGTGTGTTCAGATAGAAATAAACAGCCATTAAGATGAGCACCAAGCCAAGGGCACCATAGATGAAACGAGCTTTTTGCCTGCCATATAGCTTCACCACATATTGGGCATTTTGGGCCGTAAAGAACCAACCCCAGTTAAAAAGGGCGGCCAATAGGGCGATGATGCCTGTAATGGCGAAAATGATGATCATGAAATAGGGTGCCATCGTGGTGATTGTTTAGCAGAAGTCCTCTAAGGTGACAAGGCGAGAGGCGTTCTCTTTCTCTTCAACGGAGACCTTTATGGTGTTACCAGGGAGAAGTTCCTCAATGAGTTCAGGCCATTCTATAAAACAGATGGCGCCACTATAGAAGTAATCCTCATAGCCCATGTCATATACCTCTTCCAACTTCTTAATGCGATAGAAGTCAAAATGATAAATGAGCTCTCCTGCAAGGTCAGACCTATATTCGTTGACAATTGCAAAAGTGGGTGAGGTGATGTTGTCTGTCACACCTAACTCCTGACAAATGGCTTTGATGAAGGTTGTTTTCCCTGCTCCCATCTTGCCATAAAAAGCGAATACGGTGTTGTCGCCCATAAGGCTGACAAACTGATGGGCAGCTTCTTTAATATGCTCTAATGAATCAATCTTTATTGTTTCCATAATTGTTCTTTTTTCTAATCTCCCTTAATACTAACAGTACTTCGTCTTTTAAACTGTCAGGTATTTCTAACTCTCTTTGTTGCAGACTCTTCACCCATCCTGGCACATCTTCTTCCTGCATTGTGTAGAATACGTTCCTGAACTCTTCAGTTTCATCATCGGTATATTGGTCGGATGCTTTGCCTTTATAGGCATCCAGCTCCTCGTCATCGTAATAGTCAATGTCTTGCTTGATGATGGGTGTCATGCAATCAAGATCGCAGCTCTTCCCCTCATCCAGTTCGCATGAATCGGCTCCACAATCGAGTACCATTTTAACTTCAGGCATCTCTGCTATTTCGCCATTCGCTAATTGTTTGGCTAACTTGCGATTTCTTTGTATGCCGGCCAGAGCCGCAACAAAGCCTAATGCTACCAGACTTGCGATTAATATCCACATGGTTTTCATTTGATTTGGAGTTGCAAAGATAGTTTTTTTTTATTACCTTTGCAATGAAAACATATAAAGATATGAAAAAGACTTATAAGGTAGATGGCATGATGTGCAAACATTGCCGTAAGCATGTGGAAGATGCTTTGAACAGTATAGATGGCGTGAATGCTGTGGTGACTTTAGACCCTCCTCGGGCTGAAGTGGAGTTCCTTGGTAATGAGCTTTCTTTGGAAGAACTGCAGGCTGTTGTCAATGAGAAGGCCGGCAATTATAAAATGAGTTTTCTTTAAACTATATACTATGATGAAAAAGTTTTATCTTGCTTTGAGCATGTTAGCTATGGCCACTGCTTTTTTAACTGGGTGTAAATCTGAAGACCCTACTAAGTTTGTACTTGCAACTTACAACATACGTTTTGAGGGCCAAGGTGATTATGATAATGGTAACGGATGGTCAACAAGACGTGATTATGTATCACAATTGATTCTTTTCCATGGTTTTGATATCTTTGGGACACAAGAAGGATTGCATAACCAGTTGGAGGATCTGAAGGAAAGATTGCCTGGATTCGATTATATTGGTGTGGGGCGTACTGATGGAAAACAAGAGGGTGAGTATGCTGCCATTTTCTATCGTACTGATATGTTTGAGTTACTGGACCATGGAGACTTCTGGCTCTCTACAGATACTGAAAAACCAAATGTGGGATGGGATGCTGCTTTGCCTCGCATATGTACTTGGGGTAAGTTCCGCATGAAGAACAACGGATTCACCTTTATCTATTATAACCTTCATATGGACCATATTGGTGTGGTGGCAAGGGCGGAGAGTGCCAAGCTGATTCTGAAGCGAGTGACAGAGAACCCTGAGAAGTTGCCGGCTATCTTGTCGGGCGATTTCAATATCGATCAAAACAATGAATCTTTTAAGTTGATAGACAACTCTGGCATTATGTCTGACTCTTACCGTATTGCAGACTTCAAATACATCACTAACGGTACGTATAATGCATTTAGCCCGGTGAGTCCTACCAAGGATGAGAGGATTGACCATATTTTCCTGACAAAAGACTTCCATGTATATAAATATGGTGTACTGACCGATGTCTATTATAGCGAAACTGAAGATGCCGACGGTAATAAAATCAGAGTGGCACGCACACCTTCTGATCATTTCCCTGTAAAGATAGAATTAGAGGTGAAATAAGCAGTTTGCTTATTGTGTTATAAAACAACTCGTTGCATTTTTGGGCGAAAAAATATGAAAATTTTTCGCCCAAAATATTTTGTGGAGTCGTAAATTGTTTCTACCTTTGCATCCGCTTTCCGAAAGGGATGCGTTAGTTAAGAGTTCTATGAAAGATT
>OMSH01000065.1 GCA_900313715.1 uncultured Prevotellaceae bacterium | reverse complement strand
GCTAATCCATGAAGTTGACAGTGTGGAAGTCGGAGGCTATCCAACGAGCATACTATATTTTGCCAATTATGTGGATAATGACACCATCATACAAAAGCAATTCGTCACTTATCTTCAAGATTCACACATTGTCATATACTTCAATGAGAACTTCTATGTCCAGAACTGGGAAGATGCGCAGGAATTGGGAGATATGATAATAAGCACAATAAAGCTGAAAAAGGTCGAGAATCCTTTGGAGAATGACAGCGTTCTAAAAAGGTCTATGGAAGAAGGATTTGAAAATCATCCAGTCGAAGAGAAATATTTGAATAATGCAACACGGCTTATAGAACAATATTCTAAAGATGAGTAAACTGAGAGCATATTGGGATTCACGGTCTCTGTTTGGAAAGATTGTAATGGCAATCGCACTACCAATCTTTGCCGTAGTAGCAGGAGTTGAACATCTTATCGCAAAGATGACTGGAGCAACATATAATGAAGTCAACATCATTGTATATTATCTTGTCATCCCATTATCATGGACGTTAATGATTGACTACATTACAAGAATGCCATTTCTAACGCCCCTCCTTACATCTGCATGGATTATCTTTATATGGAAAGACAAAATGAAATTCAGGAACCGGTGTGACTGGGCGTTCAAAAAGTCCGTTGATTTCCTATTATGGTTCAAGAAGCTTGGTTGGAACTATGTAGTAAGTTCAGTAATTATTTGTGTGATTGTACCATTATTGATATATGTTGAGCTAATTTACGCTATTTATTGAATTTATGGCAAAAAGACTAAAGAAACCAATTAGAATGATACTGAAAACATTCATCATCATTATTGTCATCTTCGCGCTAAAATGGTTGTGGGTGGCAGTTTCTACTATGGGACATGGTTCTTTTGAGGGAGAAAAAACAGAAATCCTTCGTAGAAGAAACTTTCTTGCAAACAAGCTTATAACCTCACCAGATGGAGTACTCAATGAAATGCCGAGCGGAATAGGACGACAGTTTCAAGGAGAGTGGGCTATGTATTCTTGTTCGATGTTCACGGCAGCATTGGTGAACATCGGCAAACTATATCCTGAAGAGAGAGAAAAATCCATCAAACAGATAGAACGGCTTATAGATATCGTCATGTCACCTGAACTTCGGGAATATGATGCGGCCAGATGGGGAGAAGATCCATTAGAGAGTTGGGACAGTGAGAATAGCCACATGTCATACCTGAGTATTTTATCATGGATGATAAGCGGTTATAAGGCTATTGGCGGAGGTGACAAGTACGATGACGTGTATTATCAAGCATGCAGCACATTGAACTGGCGGATGCAGAATAGTCCTACTTTAAACCTGCTGACCTATCCCAATGAGGCTGTCTATATCCCGGATATGCTGGTGACAATTGTTGCACTAAGTAACTATTCCCGCCAATGTGATGGACGCTATAATCCTATCATTAAGGAATGGATTAACAAAGCAAAGATTGAGTGGACAGATAAAGAGACTGGTTTGATAAAATCATTTCTGAGCTATGATGGCTCTGAAATGCCAGCTCCTGTAAAAGGGTCATACTCTGCTCTTATTTGCTATTACCTGACATTTGTTGATGTGGATTTTGCAAAAGAACAATATGAATTACTGAAGAAGCATTTCATTCAAAAGAATCCAATGACTGGAATCCGCGAATACAATGATCGTTCATGTTTAGTGGGAATGGATATTGATTCCGGTCCTATACTCTTCAATCTCAGTCCTTCAGGAACAGCATTTGCAATTGGCCCTGCGACATATTTCAATGATTCAGACTTTCGCTCACATTTATTGATGACTGCGGAAATAGGTGGTTCAACCATTAGAGGCTGGAACACTAACCATTACTTGCTAGCTAATCTGGCATTAGTTGGAGAAGCTATAACTTTAGCAATGAGAACAAGCGTACCCTGGTTTACAGAATAATACATATAACAACTATGAGAAAGCTAGCATATTGGTTTGTGATGACATCTATAATGATGTCTGTTGTCTGCTGTAATCATAATAGTCAGTCAACACAAAACGGGATTAATAACAGAGTATCTAATGATTCAGACAATTTGGCCGATGATACGTGTGGTCATTATATGGAGTTTATAACCATCTCTAATGAGGATTTGTGGCTAAAAGTAGATCCATCTTTACCAAAGCCACAAATGATTAAGAGGTTGATAGATGCTTATAATGCTTCTGTCGTTCAAAACAGCATTATGACGGACTTCGATTTGCAAATGAGAGGATATGACCTAAAGGAGGTTGTTAATGCCATTGAAAGTATAGACTTGAGAAGGGTCAAGGATGCCGAGGTTATGAATAAACTGAAAGCGTATAAAAAAGAAATGCTTTATTTGCTATCCGTCAATCCAGATAGCATAAATCAAGAGATTCATAACCCATGGAAAG
>OMSH01000066.1 GCA_900313715.1 uncultured Prevotellaceae bacterium | reverse complement strand
GATTAATGCCCAAGACATTAAAATCGGTACCGCTATCCGCATGGATGGCAAGTTGTATTTCTGCATCGACTTCCTGCATGTAAAGCCAGGTAAGGGTAACACATTCATGCGCACCAAACTGAAAGACGTGGTGAGTGGCTATGTACTGGAGCGCCGTTTCAACATCGGTGAGAAATTGGAAGACGTACGCGTAGAGCGCCGTCCTTATCAATATCTCTATAAAGAAGGTGAAGATTTTATCTTCATGAACCAGGAGACTTATGATCAGCTGCCTATCGCCAAGGAAATCATCAATGGCGTTGACTTCCTGTTGGAAGGCATGATAGTTGATGTAGTTTCTGACGCATCTACTGAGACCATCCTCTATGCAGATGTTCCTGTAAAAGTTCAAATGAAGATTACTTACACCGAACCAGGACTGAAGGGTGATACTGCTACTAACACATTGAAACCAGCTACCGTTGAGAGTGGTGCCGAAGTACGTGTTCCTTTGTTCATCAATGAGGGTGACACCATTGAAATTGACACTCGCGATGGTTCTTACGTTAGTCGTGTAAACGTTAAGTAAGAAACTGACAGAAAGAACATTGAGACTGCTCCCTTGTGCCAAGCACAGGAGCAGTCTTGCTATCTAAACAGGTGAAGTCGCGATGAGATTCTCTGTCATTGTTCCTGTATACAACCGCCCTGAAGAGGTGGATGAATTGCTGCAAAGTCTTACTGAGCAAAGCTCAACAGACTTTGAGACCATCATCGTTGAAGACGGTTCTACCCAACCCTGCAGAGAGGTTGTGGACAAATACAGGGAAAGACTCCAGATCCAATATTTCTTTATAGAGAATTCAGGGCCTGCTGGAGCTCGCAATTATGGCATCAAACAGGCTAATGGAGAATACCTCATCTTCTTCGACTCTGACTGTATTATTCCATCTGAATATTTCCAAATTGTTGAAAAGGCGTTGGAAGATACTCGTGCCGATGCTTTTGGAGGTCCAGACAAAGCTCACGATTCCTTTACTGACGTACAAAAAGCCATCAACTACTCGATGACTTCCTTTTTTACTACAGGAGGCATTCGTGGGGGCAAGCAGAAGATGGATAAATTCTATCCTCGCAGTTTTAATATGGGCATCCTTCGCGAGGTAGCCAACCATTTGGAAGGTTTCTCTAAGATGCGATTTGGCGAAGACATCGATTTCAGCATCCGCATAGTGAAGGGAGGTTACAAAAGTTGTTTGTTTAATGAGGCTTGGGTATATCACAAGCGTCGCACAGACTTGAAGAAGTTCTTTAAGCAGGTCTACAACTCGGGTATCGCACGCGTAAATCTCTATAAAAAATATCCTGATTCACTCAAGTTGGTACATCTACTGCCAGCCTTTTTCACTATTGGAACGTTTCTTTGTCTTTTTTCAATATTATTGGGGGTTATTTACGGTACACTCAACCAGCTGGGTATCATTAGTATTGATTTCCCAGGAGGTCCCATCCTTGTTACATTGGGATTATTTCCCTTGCTTTCCTTCTCGGTAATCATCCTCTTTGACGCGACAATCCGCAACAAGAACCTGACAATCGGCTGCATAGCTGTAGCATCCTCATTCATTCAGCTATTAGGCTATGGAAGTGGTTTCCTTAGGGCTTGGTGGAAACGATGTGTCAAACAGGAAGGCGAGTTTGAAGCTTTCAAGAAAAATTTCTATCAATAAAATTTAACTATTCATTCATAACAATAAAAAATGGAAAAGTTATCTATCAATCAATGGGCAGAAGAAGATCGCCCTCGTGAGAAAATGATCTTAAAAGGTGCAGACGCACTGAGTATTGCCGAGCTATTGGCTATCTTGATTGGCAGCGGCACCAAGGAAGACAGTGCCGTATCACTGATGCAGAAAGTGTTGTCACGTTGTAACAACAACCTCAACACGCTCGGCAAGTGGAGCCTGAACGATTTTACCAGTTTCAAAGGTTTAGGAACAGCCAAGGGCGTCACCATCATGGCAGCTTTAGAATTGGGCAAGCGAAGGGCTATGCAGGAGCCAATTGAAAGGGCTGTCATCAAAGAATCGACAGACATTTACAACATCTTCCATCCCTTATTGTGCGACATTCCACAGGAGGAATTCTGGCTTTTACTGTTAAACCAAGCAGCCAAAGTAATTGACAAAGTACGAATCAGTCAGGGAGGTATCGACCAGACAACGGTAGATATAAGAACCATCATGCGTGAGGCCATCCTCTTCCGTTCCACACAGATAGCTGTGGCACATAACCACCCGTCAGGCAACCTGAAGCCCAGCAACGAGGACATTACCATCACCAATAAAATCAAGAAAGCAGGCGATTTGCTGAACATACGGTTAATTGACCATATCATTGTTACCGACGGTAAATTCTACAGTTTTCACGACCACGGACTAATATAAGCTTTTTGACTTGCACCATTCAACGAAATGTTCTATTTTTGCAGTTGATTTGAAAAAGGATATGGAAACATTTGCATTAGAAGAGAAAATTGTTGAAATGCTCAAGACCGTTTACGATCCTGAGATTCCTGTCAATGTCTATGACTTAGGCTTAATCTACAAGATTGACGTAGGGGACAAAACTGACGAAGACGGAAAACACGAGGTGGTAATTGACATGACTCTTACAGCTCCTTCATGTCCTGCCGGCGACTTTATCGCTGAAGATATCCGAATAAAGGTCAACTCCATCAAGGAAGTGAAATCTACCAACATCAATATCGTCTTCGAGCCGGAATGGAATCAAGACATGATGTCAGAAGAAGCAAAACTGGAATTAGGTTTTATGTAGCAAGATAGCTTATGAAGAAAGTGTTTTTCCTTTCGGATGCCCATTTAGGATCATTGGCGATAGAGCACAGTCGCACACAAGAGCGCAGACTGGTGAATTTCCTTGAGAAAATTAAGCACCAGGCAGCTGCTATCTATCTGATGGGCGACATGTTCGACTATTGGTACGAATACAAGATGGTAGTTCCCAAAGGTTACACACGTTTTTTAGGCAAGTTGTCTGAATTGACTGACATGGGTGTCGAGATACATTTCTTTACGGGCAACCACGATATTTGGTGTTACGACTATCTACCCAAGGAGTGCGGTGTCATTTTACACAAAGAACCTCTGACGACGGAAATCTATGGGAAGGAGTTCTACCTGGCCCATGGCGATGGACTTGGCGAGACAAATGTGACATTCAAAATACTACGAGCCATCTTTCATAGTCATTTCCTGCAAAGACTCTTTTCAATGATTCATCCCCGATGGAGTGTGGCCTTCGGCTTACAATGGGCAAAACGTAGTCGCATGAAGCGTAAAGACGGGAAGGAACCCGACTATATGGGTGAAGACAAGGAACATTTAGTGCTATGGACAAAAGAATACCTGAAGAGTCACCCCGACATCAACTTCTTCATCTATGGGCACCGTCATATTGAACTCGACCTCTCACTCAACGAGCATACACGTATGTTCATCTTAGGCGACTGGATCAACAGCTTTACCTATGCCGTCTTTGATGGAGAATCTATGTACTTAGATAACTTTATTGAGGGAGAAACGATACTATAACGACTAAATTATAATACTATGAAAAAGTCATTCATCATCATACTGATAGCAACATTGGCTTTCATCAGCATTTCTGCTACTGCACAACACAAAGCTCCTAAATGGTTGGAAGAGGCTGTGTTCTATCAGATATATCCTTCCTCCTTTATGGATAGTGACGGAAATGGCATAGGTGATTTGCCAGGTATCACTAGCAAATTGGCATACATCAAGAGCCTCGGGGTAAACAGTATCTGGCTGAATGCTTGCTGTGTATCAGGGTGGAAAGATGGTGGTTATGATGTGATAGACTATTATCAAATCGACCCTCGTTTTGGCACCAATACAGACTTGGTGAATCTTGTAAAAAAAGCGCATGAGTTAGGTATACGTATATGTATGGATTTGGTAGCAGGCCATTCAAGCGACCAAAGCGAATGGTTCTTACAATCAAAAAGCGGTAAAGATATGCGCTATAGTGATTACTACATCTGGACAGATGAAATCAGTGATAAGGAAAAGCAACTGATTATCCAACGACATCAGGAGGTAAATCCTGCAGCCAGCTTTACTGGTAGATTTGTAGAAGCCAATGCGCCTCGTGCTAAATACTATGAAAAGAACTATTATGAAAGTCAACCTGCTTTGAACTATGGCTATGCCAATCCAGACCCCAATCATCCGTGGGAGCAACCCGTTACTGCCCCAGGGCCTCGTGCCTTGCGCCAAGAAATGAAGAACATCATGGCTTTCTGGTTCGACAAAGGTATTGATGGGTTTAGGGTAGATATGGCGCAAAGCCTAGTAAAAAACGATACTGATGGTAAGGCAACAGCTGCTTTGTGGCACGAAATGCGCCAATGGGTAGACGATAACTACCCTGAGCATATACTTTTGGCAGAATGGTCGGCCCCTCTCACTTCCATCCCTGCAGGATTCGACATTGATTTCTTCTTACCTTGGAGAGATAGCAACGGGTACAAGGAACTGATTTTACCAGAGCCTTATGGAGTACACAAAAAGGATTACTTCCACCCCGATGGGAATGGGAACATCAGTGATTTTGTCCCTTATTATACCAAATGCCTACAAGAATTAGGCGATAAGGGGTATGTGGCACTCCAAACTTCTAACCACGACTTTCCCCGTCCTAATTATGGAGACCGTAACACCATCGAACAATTGAAGGTATCTATGATGTTCTTCTTGACCCTCCATAGTATGCCATTTATCTATTATGGTGATGAAATTGGCATGAAATACAACACAAATGCACCCGAAAAAGAAGGTTCTAGAGAGGATCGTCCTGGTTTCTACAATGAACGTTCGGGCGCACGTACCCCTATGCAATGGACGAATGGCAAGAATGCTGGGTTCTCCACCTGTGAACCGGACAATCTGTACTTACCTATCGACACAGACAATAACCTACTAACGGTAGAAACACAAGAGAAAGATCCAAATTCGTTACTCAATTACGTTCGCCAACTAATTCAACTTCGAAAGGACCATAAGTCGATGGGCAATACGGGCGACTGGACTTATATAGGAAATGTGGAACAACCCTATCCTATGGTGTACAAACGTAGTGCAAATACTGAGACATTTGTAGTAGTTCTCAACCCTAGTACTAGAAAAGTAAAAGCCAATATCCAATCTCTAGGTGCTAAAAAAGCAACTTTTGTTATGGGTAGTGGCAAGACGAGTTACAAACCTGGAAGAACGACCGATACGATTGAGCTAAACGGAATTTCGTGTGCCATTTACAAGATGGAATAACGTGTTTACTTGAACACCTTGCTTATCTCCTCATCAGATATAGTAGTGACAATCAGACGACCATCAGGAGTATAGTTAGGCATAGGAGACAAAAATAGCTGATCCACTAAACTGGTCATCTCTTCGGTAGTCAGTACCTGACCATATACTATCGCAGCTGCATTTGCTAAAGTAAGCGCCACAATCTGATGTACTTCTTCTTTCACGTCACTACCCTTCTCCATTGCTGTATTCACCATGCTACGTACCAAATCAACGGGACTCAAACCTTCAATACCAGCAGGCACACCATTAATGGCATAACTACCACCTCCCAAAGAGGTTAGTTCAAATCCTACAGCCAACAAATCAGACATAATGGTCTCCAACATCACCGCTTCTGAATGCACCAATTGTATCATTTCAGGGAATAACAAACCTTGCGACGGGCTATGTCCCTGACTGACTTGACGGATATACAAATCAAACAACACACGAACATGCGCCCTATGTTGGTCAATCATCATCAAGCCCGACTTGACAGAGGTGAGGATATAACGCCCTTTATACTGCATCAAAGCAGAAGAACGTTCTGAAACATCCAACAAAGAATTATTCAATTCCAAGGAATCAGATTCTTTCATTTCCGTGAGGAGGCTTTTGCCATCTGGTGGCGTTTCCAAGTGGGAAGAAACATGTAGTCCTTGATACAGCTGTTCCCACTGTTTTTCAACCGATTGACGCTGATACGCCTCTTTCCCTGGAATATCAAAAGGGTTGAAATGAGGGTTAACATTCACCTTGGGAGGATCAATATGACGCTTCTCTGCGTTGAATACAGGCAAGTCAAAAGGCATATCGGGTGCATCGAAGTCAATGGTAGGAATCGCATTAAACTTACCTAATGCCTCTTTCACAGCAGCAGCCAAAATCTGCCAGATGGATTGCTCGTTTTCGAATTTTATTTCTGCCTTTGTGGGATGTATATTGACATCAATATTCGCAGGATTCACATTGAAGTACAAGAAATACGACACCTGTTCACCTATAGGAATCAATTGGTCGTATGCTTCCATCACGGCTTTATGGAAATAGGGATGTCGCATATAACGTCCATTCACAAAGAAATACTGGTTGTTACCTTTCTTATGGGCAAACTCAGGCTTAGATACATAGCCAGAGATATTGATTAGTGACGTTTCTACCTTCACTGGCAACAACTGCTGATCCATCCGCTTGCCAAATACGGCTATAATACGTTGATAAGGTGTAGCTTCAGTAAGGTTGAATACCTCAGTGCCATTGCTATGCAGCGTAAATCTCACATCAGGATGTACTAGCACGATGCGTTCAAACTCTGTTAGTATGTTGCTTAGTTCTGTGGCATTTGACTTAAGGAATTTCCTTCTGGCAGGCACATTGAAGAAGAGGTTCTTTACAGTAAAGCTACTACCTTTGGGACAAGAGGTCGTTTCTTGAGTCAGCACCTTTGAGGCAGATATCACCAATCTGGTCCCCAACTCATCCTCCTCCATACGGGTCTTGAGTTCCACTTCCGCCACAGCTGCAATGGATGCCAGTGCCTCACCTCGGAAGCCCATGGTATGCAGATTGAATAAATCGGTTGCTTCACGAATCTTGGAAGTAGCATGACGTTCGAAAGCCAGTCGGGCATCTGTCTCCGACATACCTTTGCCATTGTCGATTACCTGCACACTGGTTTTGCCAGCATCGACAACGAGCACATGTATCTCATGCGCATCAGCATCAATGGCATTCTCTACCAACTCCTTAATCAAGGATGCTGGGCGTTGTATTACCTCGCCCGCAGCAATCTGGTTGGCAACAGAATCTGGTAAAAGTCGGATTATGTCACTCATTATATCACTCCGTTCATAATGGCATACCACACCCAAAGGAGCACGATAATTAAGAATACAATCATGGCATTGTTGGCCTTGCTCCCTTTCTCCTTGAACCGTTTCAGATGGGTAGTGCTATCAGCAAATTTGCCTCTGATGTCCTCTGGGTCAAATTCCTTAGGAGGTAACAGGCCCAACTCTCGCTTGGCATTCTCCTCTATTTTAGCGAGCTTTTCCTTTCGTTCGTCCACATAGATCCAATTATGATGGAAACCTCTAGGCTTCCTTACTGAGAACATTCCCATAATATATTATCATTTAGTTATTATCTACCTCCTACTGTGTCTTACCCTGACATCACGTGGTGAGCCTGTCGATTCTCGCTCTACCTTCTTCAACACCTGGTCAGCAGGTTTGCCCCTCCAATCGAAGATATCATCCTTGCCTTGTGGACGCATATAGTCAAACCACACGAAAGCCGCCAAACGGTCTTTTCCCGCAGGCACCTGATCCAACGGATAGGCAGTACCCGTTGTTTTACCAACAAACATACCTTTATCCATCTTCCTATCTTTCATGAACATCCTCAGATAACTACCCTCGGCATATACCATCACAATAATAGTTGAATCCTTCTCATCGATAGGGTGATAGATGGTCAGCACATTGCCATTCACCTCAGTTTCCTTTATCTCGCCACCTTCGAAATGAGCTATCATCTCCTTACCCATCACCTGATTATAATGTGCAGAGTCAAAGCGTTCAATGGCCAGTGCCTGATTAATGATATGCGCCCTCTCTATCGTACTGTCATTAGAGTACACTTTTACCAGTTCACCCAACAACTGCTCCTCACCATGCCACAACACTGGATCACGATACATTGTCATACAGGAATCCTTGCTGTTCACCACTAACGAATCGCACACGGCTTGTATGTCACTTCTATAGGCCCTTACCTTATAATACGCCCTCATCTCACGATAAGCAGAATCCGTCTTAGGGTAGAACGTCACCAAACGCAGGGTATCACCATGCAGAAACAAACTATCGCCTTGGGAGTAGTCTATCGCCACGGCACGCCTGGTAGCGAAGGCATTCTCCTTGAGTTCGTCGTAAAAGCAATAGTCACCTGTAAGGATATTTTTGTTGACTGTATCGTTCAGCGCCACGTTGCCAAAAGCCTCGCCAAAACCATGTTGACGGTCATATAGCAATGTGTCACCCGTCAACCTGCGTCCTTCGTTTACTACCACCGACCTGTTGAAAAGTTCTCCTCGCTCAGTTACAGTATTATATATACCCGAATTGGTATAGATATGCGATTGCTCGTTCACAATCTCAGCCTCACTGTTGATGGTAGCTATCTTGGTAACAGTATTATAGGTCAAGTCTTCTGAAGTGAGAGTAAACTGAGGGTTGACCAGCTCCACATTATATTCAAACACAGCCAGTTTAGTTGAAGGGCTATACTCGCCCAAGACAGAGGTAAGCACATTCACAGTATCCCGCAACGTACCGCCGTCAAAATAATAACCTAAGTCATTTATACGATCATAGTCCAAGCTATCCGTCTCCAACTCCGTCTCTCGGTTAATCAGTCGCACATTCTCACGCAGTTTGGCCAATTGGGTAATGCCGTCATAATACATGTAATCACCGTAGATAAACAACGTATCACCTTGCTCCATCCGACAATTGCCGAAAGCCTCCACTGAATTGAGCTTCTCGAATATCAGCGCACTATCGCAGTACATATACATACTATCGTGCTTCAGTTTCACAGACCCCCGCAACACCTGCACATCCGGACGTTTGTTTTGGTCGGCCACAGCCTCGTCAGCATACAAGAGGTCTATGCGTACTTTCTTGGGTTCCTGATCCGTTGACCATTGGCCACCTAGCATCTGCCATTCACCATTGACCATTGACATTAAAGAAAAGCCGAAAAGGCAAAGCAGAAAAAACTGCAATGCCTTCACTACCCCATACCCTCTATTTCTATTTTGCCTATTTTGCATGGTAATGGTCAATGATCATCACTTCAACCAACCATTGTATTTGAAGTCACAACTGGGCTTCCAATTATCACTGATTCTCACATAGGTGGTCTTCAACTTATTCTGTATCCATTTTTCAATCACCTCTTCCTGTTTTTTCTGCACAACCATCTCTTTTAGCCGTTGGTAATCGTCAGAAACTGTGGCTTTGTGTCCTTTTACACGACTCTTGAGCTTCACTATCACCGTCTGTTCCTGTCCTGTACGAGGGGTCATATTGAAAGCTTTCGAAATTTCACCCACCTCCATGGTATCCACCACCTTGGCTATTTCAGATGGCAAGTCTTGCATCTCAAAGCGTGAGGTCTGTGTCTCTTCATTGGGCAACAAACCACCATTGTTGCGAGTATTCTTATCGTCAGATAGAGCGTAGGCTGCTTCTTCAAATGTAAATTTACCGTTGCGTACCTCATCAGCTATAGAATCCAAGAATGCACGTGACTCCGTCAATGCTTCCTCTGGCACATGAGGCTTCAGCAAGATATGACGTACACGGATACGGTCACCACGTTTCTCAATCAACTGAATGATATGGTAGCCAAACTCACTCTCCACCACCTTAGAAATTTTATCAGGTGTCTGTAAGTTAAATGCAACATTGGCGAATGCAGGATCCAACTCACCACGCCCCATGAAACGTCCCAGGTCACCACCGCTCATGGCCGATCCAGGATCCTCTGAATACAAACGAGCCAACATGGTAAAACTGTCGCCATTGTTCACACGCTCGGTATAATCACGCAGTCGTCGTTTCACATCCTCAATCTCCTCCTGCGGAATCTTGGGCTTACGAACCACAATCTCCACCTCAACAGTGGTTGGGACATAAGGTATACTATCCTGCGACAACGAACTATAGTAACGGCGCACCTCAGAAGGGGTGGTCTTCACGTCACCCACAATCTTCTGTTGCATCTTCTGCACAGTCAACCCTTCGCGGGCACTGACACGCAACTGCTCGCGAATCTGTGAAGAGGTCTTGTTAAAATATTCCTCCATTTTCTCACGAGAGCCAATGTTCTGGATGTATAAATTGGTCATATATTCCACACGCTGCAACACCTCTGCATCGCTCACCTCGACACTGTCGAGTTCTGCCTGATGCAAGAACAGCTTCTGTACAGCCATCTCTTCTGGCAATACACAATAGGGGTCTTTGTCAAACTTCCGTCCTTCATACAAAGCACTCAGTCGGGCTTCTTCTACCTCTGACTTCCATATAGCCTCATCGCCAACGACCCAAGCCACTTCGTCAATCACGTTATCTTGTGCCATCGCGACATTGCACAAGCTTAAGAGCAGGGCAAAGATCATTGTTCTTACACGTATTCTCATGTCTTCTTTATTGTTCATAATTATTTCAAGCTACGAAGATAAGATTTTATTTGCTTACCTCATTCATGATTAACGGTTTTTAATGTGATTTCAACATCATTTTTGCTTTCTTAGGACTGAAAGCCACTCTTGAAAGAGAAATCGTTCATAATCTTGTGTTAGCTGGTCTCTCACCTCACGGTAATCTTCTGGACCGTTAATCTTCTTGCCCACCGTTAAGGCTACGGGGTAGTCGGACATAGGGGTTGCCTTTCCAGTCTTGAACTCCAGTTCATCAACAAAAGCGTTTGCCCCTAAGGTATATACACCCTGTTCCACCAACACCTTTCCGAGAGTCTTGTCATCCAACAAACGCTCTGCATCCGACCACTCCACATTACGTAATTTCTTTACGACCTTGCGCACTTTTTTGGCCGTTTTCTTGTCAACTGCATGAATCACGGCTCCGCCAAAACGGGGTATTGACCATCGGTAGTCTTTCTGATGGGTAGAGAAATAGGCCTGCAAACCAGCCTCATCCGTCTGACTGGGTACACGTACATGCTTGTTGTATGCCTCTTCCGCCAAGAGCCTATCGGCCAGAGTTTGCACCGACTGCTTATAATCAGGATGCTCTTGCAGGTACTTGACTTCACAATCGAGCACACACTTGGTCACAAAAGCCTCGTATTGCAAACGTACATTCATAGGATAAGTCTCTGCAAAGCGTGCGAAGTGTTCGCCTGTAAAGGTTTCCCCATCGAGTGTAAAGAGCGTTCCGTTTATCTTTCCCTCACGAAAGAGACGATTCACCAATTGTCGGTTCTCAGAAAAAGAATAAGTTTGCTTGAGCTTAGCTATCCGTTGGGTTGTCTGCTTGTTGGGATAAGCCATCCCCTTCACCCGCTGAACAAAGTCGGTATAAAAAGTTGTATTATCTATCTGACGTTCATCTACGACAAGGATGATATGGATGCCGAGTGGAGAAAGGAAAGGTTGTGATATCTGTCCCCTTTGCAATGCAAATGCCACTTGCTCCATCTCGTTCGTCATATCCAGCCGATGCATCCATCGGGCAGCATGTGTATCAGAATACTTGTTCATCAAGGCGTCAAAGTCAGCCCCAACGGCCAACGCTCTGCTGATAGAGTCCATACGCTGTTGCCACTGGTTGAGCTCATTACCCATAACATGCTGAGGCAGGGCATGGAATATCTGTCTCACTAATAGTTGTTTGTCGCCCTTGGTAGTAGTCACTTTGCTAAAAGCATCGTTGGCCATCTCAGTCACGCTTTGCTCTTCAAACAAGTACTTGCCAGCCAGCTCCAACTTATAAGCCTCTAAAGTGCCTTGAAAAGCCTCGTTGTTGTCAAGGCTCTCTGCACGTGCGGCACGAGCCATCAACTCAATGTCTGTTTGAGATTGAGCATAGAGCATTGACCATTGATCATAATAAAAAACAATTGCCAGTAATATCAATAGTACTCTCATATACATATCGTGCCTACAAATGTGTTTCATGTAATCAATGGTCAATCAGATGATGACTCCATTTTTTACTCTGGTCTTGAGTAGTTTGGTGCCTCACTGGTGATGGATACATCATGTGGATGACTCTCCAATACACCGGCATTGGTAATGCGGGTAAACTTGGCATCATGCAACTGTTCGATGTTTTGTGCGCCACAATACCCCATACCAGAACGCAAGCCACCGACTAATTGGTAGATAACCTCGTACAGAGTTCCCTTGTAAGGCACTCGGCCAGAGATACCTTCTGGCACTAGCTTCTTTACATCTTTTGTGCCGCTTTGGAAATAACGGTCCTTCGACCCATTCTCCATTGCCTCAAGCGAACCCATTCCACGATAGGTCTTAAATTTACGACCATTAAAGATGATGGTCTCACCTGGAGATTCCTCTGTACCAGCTACCAAAGAGCCAATCATCACGCTATAGCCTCCAGCGGCCAATGCCTTCACCACATCGCCTGAATAGCGCAAACCACCATCTGCAATGAGTGGTACACCTGTACCCTTTAGAGCTTTCGCAACGTCATATACCGCAGAGAGTTGAGGCACACCTACACCAGCTACCACACGGGTAGTACAGATAGAGCCAGGGCCAATGCCCACCTTTATACAATCGGCACCAGCTTCCACCAACATTTTGGCAGCCTCACCCGTAGCAACGTTACCCACTATTATATCAATATTTGGGAAAGCATGCTTCGCCTCTTTCAGTTTCTCAATCACAAACTTAGAATGTCCGTGAGCAGTATCAATCACAATAGCGTCAGCATTGGCATTAATCAGAGCCTGCATACGCTCTAACGTATCATCAGTAACACCCACACCAGCAGCCACACGCAGTCGTCCTTTGTCATCCTTGCAAGCCATAGGCTTATCTTTCGCCTTTGTGATGTCCTTATAGGTAATCAAACCCACCAACCTTCCATTAGCATCTACCACAGGAAGTTTCTCAATCTTATGCTCCTGCAGAATCTGAGCAGCATCTTCGAGGGTTGTACCTGGATGGGTAGTAACGATGTTCTCAGTGGTCATCACCTCATCAATGCGCTTGTTGACATCGCGCTCAAATCTCAAGTCTCGATTCGTTACAATGCCCACCAGCTTGCGATCATCATCCACCACAGGGATGCCGCCAATCTTGTATTCTGACATCAGATCGAGGGCATCATGCACTAACGAGCCACGCTTTATCACAACTGGGTCATAAATCATACCATTTTCGGCACGCTTCACAATGGCCACCTGGCGAGCCTGCTCATCTATCGGCATATTCTTGTGAATTACGCCAATACCACCTTCACGAGCAATAGCGATAGCCATCTTAGCCTCAGTAACAGTATCCATAGCAGCTGTTACAAAAGGAATTTTCAGATCAATGTGTCTGGTGAACTTTGTTGAAAGGTCAACGGTCTTTGGAAGAACCTC
>OMSH01000119.1 GCA_900313715.1 uncultured Prevotellaceae bacterium | reverse complement strand
TAGAGAATAATGAGGATTCTCCAGTACTTCGTCAAGTGCTTCTTGGTTACCTCAGATTGTTGTTGGAGTATTGCCAACGCATTTATCTGCGTCAACTTTCAAAAGGTGACAAGGATACTTCTGATATCCTGAAGCGTTTCCATGCCGTTCTCGAACAGTATTATTTTGATGAAAAGCAGTTCCAGTTAGGTTTGCCTACTGTGTCATATTGCGCATCAGAGATGGCTTATTCGCCTCATTATTTAGGCGACATGTTCCGAAAGGCTACAGGCATAACAGCTATTCATTACATTCATATCTATGTTATCAATATAGGGAAAAGTCTGTTGATGCAGGGACGTAATATCAGTGAGACATCTCACCTGCTCGGTTTCGAGTATTCCCACCACTTTACTCGCCTATTTAAGAAGATAGTCGGTGTTACACCCAGTGAGTTTATAGGGAAATAAATCAGTTGATGATTACAATAATTGTTTGACAAAGAATTGGAGAGCAATGGCTTCAGGCAAGCCAATGATAGCTGTTTTCAATGTACATACAAAAAAGTTTGGGTTATATTTGGTTGATACCATTTATAATCGTATCTTTGACCTATTAACTTTAATCATTATAATTGTATGAAAGAGCAAGTTTTACAAGCCATGCGTGAGGCTGGTAAGCCAGTATCTGCTGGCGACGTGACGAAGGCACTGGGTGCCGACCGCAAAGAAGTGGACAAGGCTTTTGCCGAGTTGAAGAAAGAGGGAGCTATTGTTTCGCCTGTACGTTGTAAATGGGAACCTGTTAATAAAAATTGAATATGGATATTATAGCAATTCGCATGTTCGATGGCGGTTTTATGAACCAGTCGTTTGCCTTTGGCGGTGAAGAGGGCAAGGATATGTTTGACGAACAGATCATTTACCGCAGCAGTCTCCAGAACTTCCTTATTGATACAGGCAATGAGGTAATCCTTGTTGACACTGGCTTTAAAACTGGCTATGCAGCGCCTGCCAAGAAGTTGGGTGGTCCACTCTATATGGGGGAGAAAGTGGCTGATTACATGGATGCATTTACTGCTACTGGTTATAAACCAGAGCAAGTAACGAAGATTCTCATTACTCACAAGCATCCAGACCATAGTGATTGCATTAAGGACTTTCCCAATGCAAAGGTCTATATCGCAGCTGAGGATGCAGATGCAATGAAGTTAGAAGGCGAGAACATTATTCGTGCCCAATATGGAGAAGCCTATAAGAACTTCCCCAATGCCCAGCAGGTAGCCGAAGGCATCTGGTTTATCGAGGCAAAGGGACACACCAAAGGAAATAGCATCATCATAGCTGAGAATGATGGCCTTTACTATATGTTCCATGGTGATGTGACTTATTGTGATGCAGCCCTGAAGGCTAATAAACTGAGCATTGTATTCGAAGATAAGGAGGCTGCTCGCCAGACGCTTGATCGTGTACGTCAGTTTATCCAGGATAATCCTACCGTTTATCTCTCAACTCATTGTCCTGAGGGTTATGAGAATCTGGAGATGAAACGAGTGATGAAACTTTGAAGAAGCTTATAATCGATTGGTCCAAACCTTGTTTGTGTTACTCCAGCCATGAATCATTCAATTAGTAGGTATGCACGCTGGTAGATTGGGCAGATGGCAGGTAGTTAATACCCCACCAGCACATTTGTAGGAGGACGAAGGCAACCACCAGCATCCAGAGGGCAATCTTGACATTTGATTTGGGATGCAGACGATAGTGGATATAGGCCAAGTATGCAAACCAAGTGATAGCTGCCCAGGTTTCCTTCGGATCCCATGCCCAATAGTGCCCCCATGCTTCTTTTGCCCAAAGCGCACCAAACAACATGCCGAAAGTCATGAAGGAGAGGCCGACATAAACGAGGTTGTCGGTAATTTCCATTTCCGTTGTTGATTGAGAATTGAGGATGGAGGATTGATAATTATAATCCTTGCGGAGTTTCCGGTTTTCTATTTTCCACTGACTAAAGAACAGCAGATATACTGCCATTAGGGTGGCTGCACCGAGTAGGGCGTAGGCAAACATATAGACGATGACGTGTGGAGCAAACCAAGGGCTTTGCAGTGCGGGCATCAAGGTCTTGTTGTGTATCTCTGGCTTGAAGAGGTTGACGCAGATGAATACCACCGACAGCAATGTTGAGAAGCTCTGTATCCACTTGTATTTCCATCGGCTATAGACAATAAGGCCAGCCAAAGGCAAGAAGAAACTGTACCACAGGCGCGTTTCTCCCATCGTCCGTAACGGTGGGCGCTCCAACGATATCCACATGGCAACGATATAGGTAAAGAACACCAGTAAACCAAAGCCTGTAAAGGCGTAGGATGCCTTTGTCTTATCTTTCCATGCAGCGTAGGCACCATAAGCCCAACACAATATGGATGCTATCGCAAAATATATGAAGTGTTCCCAACTCATTGCTTATTCCTCCTTACGCCAAAAATGAACATAGTCAATGCTCCGAAAAGCATCATGTAGATACCTGTATAAACATACGGCAACCATGGATCACGCACCAACTCCAAGATGCTGAGTTCGCTCTCGGCACCTTTTGTGGTATCGTAGCCGTATTGATATATCTTCCAGCCCCTTACCTCAACAGGCTTGTTAACATCGACCGTAGCTTGCAGACTATCACCGTTTTTGGTGTAGATGATGATGTCTGAGGCAAAACGCTTAGGAGATCCATCGTCGTAGGTTTCCATGATAAACTGCTTCAGCTTGATGGCGATAGGCAGTTCTATCATCATATTACGCTCGTTAATGCCTCGCCATTCCGTTTGTTCCAATACTGTGTACATTTGCAGGCGCTGCATATCGGCACTACCTAAGGTAGCTGTCAGTAGTGAAATCAGTAATCCAAGATGACTGACTAAAGAGGGTAGGCGACGCCACTTAAAATGAAGCACTTGCACCAGACTTACCTGTGCCAGGATAAAGGCTATCCAGAGATAAAGCAACACGAACGGCCAAAACGACAACATCTTGGTGATGCCCAAAAAGTCAGCAGGGGGTGAACTTTCTGCAACTTGAGCAGTTAATCCCATAATGATGGTTAAGGCAGCAGTCATCACCAACGCTGGCACAGCACAGGTAGAGGTAGCCAAGAAACGGAAGCCATAAACCTTGCTTCTGAAGGTAAAGATAATGCCAGAGAGAAGCAGGAATATGCCTAATACAATGATGTTGATTGGCCATGCAAACAGGCTCCAGTCAACAGGTCCCAAACTGAATTGCAATACCAATCCAATGATTGTCAGCCCCGCACCTATTACGAAGCCCTCCTTCATCCTCCACGGTTTATGCCACATCTTATCTAGCTTAAATATCGTACAAATAAAAGATAATAATTCGTGTTATACAAGTTTTCGCACGATTTATTGCGTTCGTTCTCCCGATTATTTTGCGGTGCAAAATTACAGCTAAATAAAGAGTGCCACAATACCCATAATTGATGAAAAAAATCTTTTTGGAGTAAATTAGAAGCCTCTTTCTTTACCTAATAGTGAGTACTCCCAATTTTGTTTATACAAAGAAAAGCAATGCCTGCTTTGTACCTTTGCAACGTAGATTCTGATGGTAGTGCCTTCCGTTGTTGACGGGAGACGTTCCCAATACCCGACGCAGTATCTGGCACGAGTGAAAGGAGGCATTTCCATAGGGGTGTGGCAGATACTGCGACGACTCTTGGCAGATACTGCGACGACCAGAGGCAGGCTTTCCTTCGTCCCAAGGGAAGTTTTCCGACGTTAGATAGCAAACGGCGGAACGACCAATAGCAGGCATCGCTTCAAGTAGCATCGCATTTTGGTATATTGAGTAACCTTGATAAGATCGAGCTAAATGTTGGAATATTCTTTGTTGTTTGGAGGTGACATAAGTGATTGTTTGGAATAACCAAACTCACCGACCGCTTTATTGTCGAAATAAAACAATCTGTTTCTGCATAGTATCAGCTTAGCGTAAAAAGCTGTTCTACCAATGGGACGTAGTACTTGCGAACCTCGTCGGCTGTGGGTGTGTGGTTGCCTGGGAAGTGATAGGAGTAGGTGTAGTGCTTGAGGAAGAGGGGCTCGAAATGGGCGAGGGTGTCTTGCTCACCGAAAAGGCCCCAGATATGTTCCTTGCCAAAGGGGGTGCACTGATTGAATTGAATGGTTTCGAGCTCGGCAAACTCCTGTATCAGGGATTCGTCGATGATAAATTCCTGGTGACCGTCCTTGCGGGGTGACTTGTACTGGTGGGTACCAATGCGTGTTTTAAGAAACTCCGTCATCTGGAAATGGGGATTACCCAAAAGGGCAGGGATGCCAAGAGTAGGGGCTGTCATCTGCGCTAAGAACGAGCCACAACTGTTGCCTACTATTACGTCGGGCTGTTCATGCTCACATAGTTCACGGATGAAGCTGATGGCCTGCTTGGGATGCATTGGCAAATCGGGCGTCAGCACCTCAGCACGACCTTCAAATGCTTCACGTAAAGCCAGGGCAGGCACACACTGCCCACTGGCATAGAATCCATGTAAGAACAATACCTTTTTCATCTCTTCAAATAAGCACGATTCGTTAGGTGCGTTATTTAAAGTCGTAGTTGATATAGTTGTCAGCTCGCTCGTTCATGCGCAACTGACGGAAGGCTGAAGTCTTTTCGTCAATTACCAGTACGAACGATGTGAACATCTGGCGCTTTTTCTTAGTGGAGGGCGTAATGGTGATAGTTCGTTGTCCGTTCTTGGTCTCTACGGTCAAGTCCTCGCACTCAGGGATGGGCTGGGCGTTGATGACGGCATGCAGCACTTTCTGGAAAGTGTCGAACTGAGGATTCCGCTGACTGTCGGTTTCATGCAACTTGCCTCCCATTGTCATCGTAAACTTAGTACCGTCCATAAGCAGTTGGTCACGACCACCATCGGTAGAGATGCAGATGTAGTCGGGTTTGCGAATGGTCAACGTGCCTGTAGTGACAACATCGGTAGTCAGAGCGGCTTGGTGACGGGTGCGTGTAACATTTTGAGCACCCATGGTAACACAACATAATGTGAATACCACAAACAATAAAGCTGTTAGATGTTTCATGTGTACATTCCTCCATTAATTGATATGACATTGCCGGTGATATAGCCTGCCTGTGGCGAGACAAGGAAAGCCACAAGGTCAGCCACCTCCTCTGGTGTGCCGAAGCGGTTGGCTGGTATCAACTTCTTCAGTGATGCCTCGTCCAGTCCCTCGGTCATGTCGGTCTTGATAAAGCCTGGGGCAACAGCATTAACGGTGATGCCTCTGCGTGCCACTTCTTGTGCCAACGCTTTGGTCGCAGCAATAACGCCTCCCTTGGCAGCAGAATAGTTGGTCTGGCCGGGCAAGCCTTTCAGACCGCTGACGCTGGCCATGTTGACAATTCGTCCGAACTTATGCATCTGCATGGCTGGCAGTAGGGGCTGGGTAACATTAAAGAAACCAGACAATGTGATGTCAAGCACACGGTGCCAGTCGTCTTCTGGCATCAGGGCCAATACATTGTCGCGACGGATGCCCGCATTGTTCACTATCACTTCGATATAATCATCTGGGTGGCGCTGTTGCCAGTCACCCAACGCCTGTCGTACTTGCTGGTTATCGCTGACATCAAAGGGCAGCAGTTCGCCTTGACCGTTGATAGATGCAAGCGTCTTTTCTGCTTCGGTCTGATTGCTGGTATAATTGATAATCACCTGATAACCTTCTTTAGCCAGTCTTACTGTGATGGCCCTGCCAATGCCGCGGCTGCCACCTGTTACTAATGCATATTTCATTTTATAATTGATTGTATAAAGTTTTTTCCTAATAATTCACTGCATGTATGTAGTGCTGTCATTGTTACACCCTCCACACCATGAAGCATCAGGCTCTGGCCTGTCAGCAGGAGGTTGGGTATGGGGGTTCTTGGCGACAGTATAGTCAGTAACGGATTATGATAATCCTTGCGCACACCATAAGCCGATCCGCACGGGGTAAGCGTGTAGTCATGGTAAGTCAGCGGTGTACTGGTATAGTATTTCTCCACCATGTCACCTAAATGAGGAATAACCGTTTCTGCCAGACGAATGCACTCGTCTGCAAGATGGTCTTTTAGCTGTTTGTAGGCTTTTCCACGGTGTCCAATGGTGGTGTTCTCCCAAGGTTCACACAGACTCCAGGGCATAGGAGTGAGCAGGTCTATCTGGCGGGTGTCATTACCATCTTCTGGTACGCGACAAGATATCATCAAGCCATTGACCATTTTCTGCCAATCGCCATTGGCTGCACTCGTCTCGTCGAGTAAAGTCCATACATTGGGTTTCCTATATACATATTTATTGTGGTTGAAATAAGGCAATGCTCCTTTTTTCAGTACCAGCGAGACGGTGAATATGCCAATGCTATTCTCTAAAATCTCAATACGCCTGCGGAACGTATTTTTTACCAAATGCGAATCGCCCAGCCATTTGAATGTTTCCTGAGGGTGAACATCACTGATGAACGAAGTGCCCTCATATATCTCTCCATTTGTGCATCGGATGGCATCAATATGTCCTTCCTTCTCAATCAATTCTTTGACTTCTGCATGACAGATTACCTGTCCACCCAGATCCTTGATATCGTTTACTAATGTCCGTACAATTGGCTCTCCACCACCACGTAGTCGCCAGCTGCTGCCAATGTAACTGCTCATGCCATGGGCAAAGGTGAAAAGGGGTAGTGAGTCCTTGCGAAGCTCCATCTTCATGGCTGATCCTGATAGCACGTTGATAAGCAGTTGGTCGTGAAAGAGTGATTGTAAATAGTCGTAAGCGCAGATATGACCAATTTCCTCCATTGGTGGCAAGTGTCGCAACATCTCCACATACTGCTTCAACGCCTTTTGCTCGTGGGGGAAATACTCGCCAAGTGTGTCGGCAAAACGATCGTATCCTTCAGCCATAGGGAATGTCTGTTGCCCAATGGTCACACGGTCGAAGCCATCTGCATCCAAACGTACCCATGGCAGTTGCATCAGTCCCAGGTAAGAGAATATGCTATGCAATGGCTGCCCCTCTGCCAATCCGCCAACATAGTGAAAGCCTGTATCGAAAGATAGACCATCTCGTTGGAAGGTTTGCAAACAGCCTCCAAGATGTGCCTGTCGCTCCAGTATCAGCACTCGCTTTCCTTCACGCGCTAATAGTGAGCCACACACCAGTCCACCAAGTCCGCTGCCTATTATCACTACATCATGTCTCATCATTCATTCTTGTTAAGCCAATGGTAAATGGCTGGTTGTAGGATATAAGACAGAATGACAGCTGCCAAGAGGCCAACGAGTGTGGTAAAACCAACGCTACGGATGGCTGGATGCTGGGCAATGAGCATGCTGCTGACGGTGGTGATGAGCACCACTGCACTGAGCAGAATGGCAGTCTTGTGTGACTGTAGTATAGAGAATGAGGAATGCATCTGCACGTCTTCTTTTATCAGTCCGTGCATGATGAAAATGCTATAATCTACACCGATACCGAAGATAAAGGTAGAGATAATGATACTGATGAGATTGAACTGCACATTGAAGAGTACCATGACACCCAACACGATGAGCCAGCTAAGCAGGATAGGTGCAAAGGCCAACAGCGTATGTCGTGCATTGAAATGGAATGACAAGCACAACACGATGAGGACAAATAACATGGAAAGCCATTGCAGCAAGTTGAAGTCCTCACTCATCTCAATCAGTGTGTCGGTGGTATAATAATAGGTGTCAAGCACAAGCAGGTTCGGATCCTTTGCGATGGCATCGCAGATGCGCATATAGTCACTCTCACTGCTACGAACGGAGTCGTTCTCACAACGAACGGAGGTGAATACAAGGTAGTCACCACCATATGACTGTTCGGTTAACGTTGACTGATAACCTTCTGGAATGATGTCTGCATCGTAGAGTGCATCGGGTTCGTAGTCTCGGGTAGCTGCCTCAAAGAAAGGGCCGAAAGCATTGGCGTTTATTCCTGCCTGTGGTGCTGTTTCTTCTATCAGACGGCTGACTTGTTTCAGACGTTCGTCAGTCCAATATTGTTTCCAAGCATCTATGCGTTCTTGTTGCAGCTGAAGTGGAACGAAAATCTGGTTAGTACTGGTGTAACCCTTAACGAGTCCCAACTGCTGCAGTGAGTCGAGCTTGTGGTCGAGGATGGCGAAGTTCTCAATAGCTTCTTCCATCGTGCGTCCTTGACTGGCAAAATATTTGCTCTTGTCATTAGAATAGGTTTTGTCACGAAGTATCTGCTCAGAGTGTTCGGTCAAAGGGTGGTCATAGCCCAAGTTGTGCATATCGGCATCAAAGCGAGTGCCACCTGTCAGAAAAGCTCCCACGCAGACCACCGTTACTAAGAGAATGACGGCTATTAGTGGTTTCTTCCGGTCGAAAGGATAGCTGATAAAGGAAGAAGTAAGACGTAAGAAAGATGAGGCTTGCCTTTTTCTTAACAACTGTGGTAAGTATATAAGCGAAAACAGTGTGGTGCCCAAGATGGCGAAGGCTGCAAACAATCCGAAGTCACGCAACAGGTCAGTCTTGACAAATAACAATCCGGCAAAAGAGCCGATGGTGGTAAGACAGCCTAACAACACTGGCTTTACCTGGTCTTTCAGCAACTGCTCTGTGTCGTCAACAAACTGTTGGTGGGTCAATACATGGAGTACATAGCTGAGTGCTACACCTAAAACCACACCTCCAATGCCAAGTGCCAATAGTGAAAACTCGCCTTTCAGCCAGTACATCATGGACAGGCCGAACAAAGTACCGAAAACAACAGGCAGTAGGAGTAGGGGGATGGTGTCCCAACGTCGAAAGCAGAACAATAGGAATACCAGTACCAGCAAGAGCGCTCCTGCTATGGTGGTGGTTAGATCTTGCTTGATCTGTGTAGAATTATAGAACCCGCTGGCTGGTGTGCCGTGATATGATATTTGAACAGAAGGGTAGCTTTTAGTAAACTGTTCAATCTGTGTGTTCAAAAGCTGGAACATGGCTGAACCTTGCCCGGTGTTCGTGGCTGAATAGCGAGGGGTGATAAAGGCAATGCATACGGTTGAGTCAGGAACAAAGAAATGATTGTCTATGGTCTTGTAACTGCCGCCAGCATTAAGTAACGGTGCCATTTGGTCAGCCAGTACGCTGCGCATGCCCATTGGATCCATCAGAATCAACTCAGGGAACATTTCGCCAAATTCGCCCGTCAGATCCTCTCTGTTCTGTTGCATTTGTCGAGTAAAGTGCTCTCGAGTGAACAGGGTATCGAAACGTGCATAGACAGAGGTATCAATATAGGCGGGCAGGTGTTCTGTCAAATAGTCGATGCCATCAGGTATCAGGTCATCATCCAACTGGAAAAAGATGTCGCCAATGGTTTGGTTCACACTATCATGTAGCAACAATGAATCTACAAATTCATCGCATACCTCTGTCAATAGCTCTGTATCGTTGCCCTCAAATAACAGAAAAACCTTGTCTTTTATTTTCAGGTCGGCAAAAGCCAGTTTTGTTGTACCGTCCTCATTCTTAGATGAGGGCATCAACTTGTTGATGTCCTCCTCCAAATGAAGCTGTGTAGCAAAGTAGCCGAAGAACAGAAAAAAAGCAATCATGGACAGCCAGCATACTGCCTTGTGAGTGCGGAAATAACGTGAGAGACGAATAAAAAGTCCTGTCATTGCATGAATATCTTCAGTTGGATGTCGGCTATCAGTTCATCGTCCACAAAAGTCTGACCTGTAGCCAGGGTTACATTTCCGAATGAGAAACCAAATGTAACATTACTTTTCAGTTTCTCACCCAATCGTGGACGACGATGACAGTCAAATTGCTTGACTTCACCAATCAGTCCAACAGGAGGAGGTGGCACTTCCTCTTGATGCTCACCAGAGGAAGGAGCCTCCATCAGTGCCTTATAACCGGAAAGAGCAGAACAAGATTGTGCAAGATGCTCGATAAGTCCTGTTTCTGCCATGGTACCGTCAGGCAAAATAAAATAATTGTCAGGACATACGTTTAACACAGTGCCAGCGCTATTGTCATCGTATTCCTCAAACTCGTCCACCATAATGAACGGCTCACGTTGAGGAATAAGCCGCTTGATGTCCTCACCTTTTATCATTACTTAAAGTCAAATAGCTAAATGTTTATTATTTCTGGTGCTGCTCAATGTAATCATACAGGTCATTGAAGGTATGAATATTCTTCAAATCCTCAACTGGTATAGTGATCTTGTATGTGAACTGCACTAATGCGATAAGATCTACCAGGTTGATACTATCAAGATTAAGAGCATCCTTTAAATTAGCATCGGGAGCAAAGTTGCTGTCCTCGGTTTCAAACTCTTCTGCTAACAGACTGTTTACTTGTTCAATGATTTCTTCTCTTGTTTTCATTTTCAATATTATTTAATGTTAAATCTTTTATACTCCGTCATTGTATCTTAAGACTATGTAATATACAATGGTCAATGACCAAAGTTTAATGGTTAATGTTCTTCACAATCAATGTCGAATTGGTACCACCAAAGCCGAACGAGTTGCTCAGGAACATATCGAAATGCTGTTGCTTGGTCTCAGGGATGACGTTAATGCACTGTGTCACTTCATCAGGATGCTCAAAATTCAAAGAGCCAGCGATGAAGTCGTTCTTCATCATCATCATGGAGTAAATGATTTCTGATGCTCCTGCCATCCACATTTCATGGCCTGTCTGGCTCTTTGTCGATGTAACAGGTACCTTGTAATCACCAAACACTTGTGCGATTGCTTCAGCTTCACGGCTGTCACCGATTGGTGTAGAGGTGGCATGGGCATTCACATAGCCAATGTCATGAGGTGTAACACCTGCATTTTCCAGACAACGAACGAGTGAACGTGCTGGACCCTCCACGTTGGGGGTAGAGATATGGTCACCGTTGCCAGAGAATCCCCAACCCAAGATTTCTGCCAAGATAGGTGCGCCACGACGAACAGCATGTTCATAACTCTCAATGATTATAGTAGCTGCACCGCCACTAGGCACCAGTCCGTCTCTGTCGCGGTCGAACGGGCGACTGGCTTTTGTAGGGTCGTCTATGCGGGTAGAGAATGTCTGCAAGGCGTCAAATGAGGCAATGCCATACATATTGTTCTCTTCTGCACCACCGCATACAATGCAATCCTGCAAACCGTTCTTGATAAGCAAAAATCCCAATCCTAACGATTGTGATCCACTGGCGCAGGCTGCTGAAGCAGTAAGGTTGATACCTTTTAGGTGGAACAATGTTGCCAGATTCATCGTAACCGTTGAGTTCATGGATTGGAAAATGGCTCCCGAACCACAAGCAGCTGTTGAACCAGCCTGACGGAACTTGTCCATTGCTACCATCGTCGATTCTGCCACAGAGTCGTTGCCGTAAATGACTCCCACTTCATGACTATCGATATAATCTTGTGTAAGTTGAGCATGCTCTAAAGCTTGAACCGTTGCCATATAGGCATATTGTGCTTCTTCAGGCATCATTTGTCGCACGTTGCGACTCAAAACTTTCTTTAAATCAGGACTGGGAACATTGGCACAGATGGGAGAACGGAATCCTGCATCCTTGCGTTCTTGGCTAAATACAATACCACTTCTTCCTTCGTACAACGATTGGCGTACCTCTTCAAGTGTCGTGCCGATGCATGACCAGATGCCCATTCCTGTAATCACTACTCTTCTTTCCATATCTTTTTTATTACTTCAATCTTTTACAATAACATCTTCTGCGTTTTACATATTCTGGCTTCAGTGGTTTCCACTGCGTCAGTTCTCGCACATTCTCCTCTAACTGAGGACCGGTCTCTGCCCATTGGAATCCTTTCTTGTTATAGATAGGGATGAGATCGTCAAAGAACATGGCGTTCACTCCATAGCCTTGGTAGTCAGGTCGTACAGCTACTAATAGCATCTCCGCATTGTCTTCAGGTTGCCACTTCAGTGCTTTTAACAAAGGCCACCATCCCATTGGCCATAGATGACCATTGGCTTTTTGCATAGCCTTTGATAAACTGCTCATTGTTACAGCCACACCAACAACTTCATGTTCTGCATTCAGCACAATGGAAACCAGGTCCAGGTCTATCAGTCGGAGGTACTTGTTAACAAAGATATCTACCTGAGCAGGGGAAAATTCCGTGAATCCGAAAATAGGCTGATAAGCTTCATTCAACAGATCGAAGACTTTTTTGCCAAACCCACGTTTGATAACATCAACTAAGGTGACCTTCATTACGCTTAAACCAATCTGCTCACGGGCATACTGAGCTACGCGGGCATACTTGGCTGGTACTTCCTGAGGGATGTTGACGCGAATCTGTACCCAGTCAACTTCTTTTTCAAACCCCAGTTTCTCCATATGGTGAGGATAGTAGGCCAGATTATAGATAGTATTCATGGAACCTGTCAAATGGAAATCCTCTACGAGCATGCCCTCCTTGTCAAAGTCGGTAATGCCTAACGGACCGTGTATTTTGTCCATACCCTGAGACTGCCCCCATTGACTAACCGCATCTATCAATGCCTTCGAAACATCGATGTCATCGATAAACTCAATCATGGAAAACCTGACATTTTGTTCTTTCCATTTCTTGTTGGCCTTGCGGTTGATGATACCCACGATACGTCCTACAGCTACTCCGTCACGATAAGCTACGAAAGGTTGAATCTGTGAAAAATCATGGGCAGGATTTTTCTTGGGGTTAAAGATGTCGCGAACATCACTCTCCAAATCTGGGACGTATTGTGGACAATTTTTATAAATAGAATAGGGCAGACGGATGAAATCATCCATCTCATACTTACAACCGATTTTTACTACGTTGATTTTTTCCATCTTCCACTGGTGCACCAATCGCTATTGCTCAACCTTTTTCCTGGCTGTAGAGATACATTGATATCATCTCATTGTATTGTATATTCGCATGATTATCAGTTGAATCATGTGTACAATTCAAAAGCCAGTTACATCATATTTCCTTTTTTGGGTACAAAATTATATATTTTTCGTGGAAAATAAGTGTTTTTTTTCTCTTTTATATTGTTCAATATTTAGTGATAATGGGGTTTAACATTTTTAAACATTATATTCGTACGTCATGACACAGAGCCGAAAATAGCTAATATGTAATGGATAATGAGGTATTAACGGATTGGATATAGCAAATTAACAACAATCAGCATCACAGGCAATAGTACTATGTGCATGACAATACCCAGACGGGCAAAATCGGTGAATCGAAACGAACCGGGGCCATATATAAGCATGTGGGTAGAACTGCCCAGAGGTGATGCGAAACTAAGTGTAACGCAGAGCATGAGTGACATAATAAATGGCATGGGTTCGCAATCCAAAAGCACGGCTTGTTGATACATGATAGGGAAAAATATGGCAGCTGCACCTACATCACTGATGAACTCACTGACTACAGAGGCCAACAAGCACATGACAGCCATGATTACATAAGGATTAGAGCCGCAAATCTCGAGTACGTTAGTAGCCACGAAACTGGCAACACCAGTCTTTGAGATAGCCACAGCGAAAACGACTGTAGAACCGAGGATGAGCAACAGATCCCATTCGATGTATTTCGTGACATCATTGATGCGGCAACATCCCATAATCATCAGCACTCCAGCTGCCAGCATCGAGCTGCTGATAATTGACAATACATGAAAAGAAGAAGCTAAAAACATCAACGTCAGTACGATGGCAGAAAGAACGGTCTTGAACCCTAACTGTGGAACGAACTGGCTATCGAAGAACTTCAGCGAACGGCGATTGTTTTCCTCCAACTGACTTTCACCTTTAGCTGGGCATTCCAAAAGCAAGGTGTCACCAGCCTCCAGACGGATTTCACGAGGCAAACCTTCCACTCGGTGTCCTTGGCGGGCTACTGCCACCAAAGCCACATTGTTTTTC
>OMSH01000067.1 GCA_900313715.1 uncultured Prevotellaceae bacterium | reverse complement strand
GATAGTTTTTTGTACTTTTGAATGACCAAAATAGTAAAAGTATGAAGAATTTGGTGTTTCTAACAGGTGCAGGTATGAGCGCTGAGAGCGGCATCAGCACATTCAGGGATTCTGGTGGACTGTGGGAGCAGTTCAAGGTGGAGGACGTGGCTTCGATAGAAGGTTATTGGCGCAACCCCAAGTTGGTGCTTGACTTTTACAACCAGCGTCGCAAAGAGTTGGCTACTGTGAAACCAAATGAGGGACACATCGGGGTGGCTGAAATGGAAAAATATTTCAACGTGACGGTGGTGACACAGAATGTGGATAATCTGCATGAGAGGGCTGGAAGTACACATGTTGTTCATCTGCATGGAGAACTTACCAAGGCTTGTTCGGAGCGTAATCCCAATGACCCTCGATATGTTCGTGAACTGAATCCTGGCGAAGAGATCCATATTGGCGACAAGGCCGGCGACGGTTCACAATTGCGCCCCTTCATCGTTTGGTTCGGTGAGGCTGTGCCTGAAATAGAAACAGCCATCCACTATGTGGAAAAGGCCGATTTTTTGGTAATCATAGGTACAAGTCTGAATGTTTATCCAGCTGCCGGATTACTGCATTATGCGCCTCAAGAAACAGAGATATACTTGATTGATCCTAAGCCAGTGGAAACTCACTCTTTGCGTAACATATGCGTGATTCGCAAAGGAGCTTCCGATGGTGTAAAGGAATTGAAGGAGTTGTTGAAGTTGAAGATTGATAATTAAACACAATATTTGCGGAATGGCAAGCGGATAATGAACCAGAGGTGCATGAGAAAGGCATTACCCCAACCATAGTGCTTCGCCATGATTTTAAGACGCTCTATAAGAGAGGATCTATGGTGACGGGTTGACATTCCTTCATCGAGGTAATCAATCATAATAAGATGGGTGTTGCTGATAACATCCGCTTTTTTCATCATCCGTATGCACCAATCATAGTCGGACGAGTACTTGTACTTTAAATCGTAGGGTTCTGCCAATATGCACTTTACAAAGAAAGCTTGGTGGCAAACCAACATGCCTTGTCGGAAACTTTTCCAAGTCAATACATCGGGAGCTGTATGGTGCCTCATACGGAGGAAATGGCGCTCGGCATCAACGATGGCGGTTTGACCGTACAAAATATCGGGTGACTTCTCGTTGATAGTCAAACCTACTTCATTGACTATTTTTTCCAAGGTGTTGTTCTCGTGGAAGGTATCACCAGCATTGAGGAAGCAGATGTAGGCGCCTGTGGCCAAACGGATACCTTTGTTCATGGCATCGTATAAACCTTTGTCTGGCTCGCTGATGACTCTAGTATTTTTGTTCTTATACCTATTAATAATATTTAAGGTATTGTCCTTAGATGCTCCATCTATGATAAGGTGCTCAATGTGACGATAGGTCTGTTGCTGGACGCTAAGCAGTGTGGCCTTGATGGTAGCCTCGGCATTATATGTCACAGTGATGATGCTAAATGTAGGAATCGATTCAGTCATATGAACCCAGCAGTTTGTTGTATATTTGTATATATTTTTGGGCGATGACTTGGCTCGAATAATGCGTCTGTACTTTACGCACTGCCTCTGCCGACATCCGTTCATAATCGGGGGCATTGAGAATCCAGTAAATGCCGTTGGTAAAGTCCTCGGTTTTCATATAATCTGCTACATAGCCATTGTGCAAGTGGTCAATCATTTCAGGAATACCACCCACGTTGAATCCCACACAAGGTACGCCACAAGCCATGGCCTCCATTATGGTGTTAGGTAGATTCTCCTCCAAAGACGGAGTAGCATAAAGATCAACGCTATTGTAGATATCTGCAATCTTAAGGTCATCCATCAGGAACTCTTGTGGGAAAACCTTGAAAGGCAATAGGTCTGCCAAGTATTCTGATCGATTGCCCAATACCACTACGCCAATCTGCTCTTTGAGCTCGGGGTGTTGTTCTGCTAAAAGTTTGCAAGAATCGATAAAATAGAGAACCCCCTTGCGCTTATCGGTGATCTTCACTGATCCGAAGAGGATGAGCTTCATGTTTTGCGGTAGGATACAGCGTTCGCGAGCTTGTTGTTTGTTGTTCGGACGGAATATGCTGGTATTAATGGGGTTGGGGATGCTTACAATGGACTGACCCAACAAGAGCGAACTTTTCTGTGCTTGTTGTTCCATCCACTGACTGCACGCAACATAGCTGATGTGATAGCCCGAAAGGTATTTTTTCTTCTTTTGATAAACACTATAGGACAGGTCGTGCTTACTTGGTTTGAGCAGGTAGGGGCAATTGCCGCAATCTTCCCAATAGCCTTTGCAATCGCGGGCATGATGGCAAATACCTGTGCAAGGCCACATATCGTGCATGGTCCACACGATGGGCTTCCCAGATTCCAGAATCTTGCGAATGCCTTTTAATGATAGCATTCCTTGATTGATCCAATGCAGATGAATGATGTCGGCTTGCTGGAACTCAGGGAATTGTGTTATATCGTTGCCAGTATTGGCAATATCTACCTTAAAGAGGTTCTTTCTATGGAATCCGTTAGTCATCCAGATGTGGAGACGTTCCCAAAGGAATACCCAAAGTAGTTTCCAGCTATGGGGCAGGGGAACAACAGCAATCTCATTTGTCTGCTTGTCGCGCACAAGCATCTTGACTTTGATACCATTCTTTCTCAAAGCCTCCATGAGCCGCCCGCAAGAAATCGCAGCGCCACCTATTCGTTCTGATGTATTGATTAGAAGTACCCGCATGATAAGATAGTAAAACAAAAGGCACCATAAACCGATGGCGCCTCTTGTTTAGAGATGTTGACTGGTGCTTGAGTTATTGCAGCTCCAGTTCTGAACCAGCTTTAAACTTAACAACGCTCTTTGCTGGAATTGTGATAGCTTTCTTTGTAGCAGGATTGATGCCCTGACGAGCAGCTCTCTTAGATACAGCGAATGTTCCAAAACCAACTAAAGTAACTTTGTCACCATCCTTTAACGCTTTGCTGATAGCTGCAACAGCAGCATCCAGCGCCTTCTTTGAGTCTGCCTTGGTCAGACCTGACTCAGCAGCAATTGCACTTACAAGTTCTGATTTGTTCATAATACTATTTAAAAAAGATTACAATAAAACTCTATATGATATTCAATTCTTTTTTTACCGCAGCAAATGTATAGCTAAATTTTTAATTTTTCAAATAAACTATAAAAAAAATTGTTCGAAGAATGAAAAAAAACACAAACTATGAGTTTTTTATGGTATAACATGAATTTTATAGTTATATTTGCGGTGTTTAATAGTGCAATTGAATGAATAACTTACCTAAAATTACCAAACATCTGCTTGTTATCAACGTACTGATGTATTTGGCTACTGTGGTACTGGAATCACGTTTCGGTATAGACTTGGCTGAGTACTTAGGTTTGCATTTCTTTATGGCGAGTGACTTTAAGGTGTGGCAGCTGTTTACCTATATGTTCATGCATGGCAGTTTTATGCATGTGTTTTTCAATATGTTTGCTGTGTGGATGTTTGGCCGCATCATGGAGCAAGTGTGGGGGAGCAACCGTTTCTTGTTCTTTTACCTGGTTTGTGGTGTTGGAGCAGGACTGGTGCAGGAGTTGGTGCAATATGTCCAGTATGCGGTAGAACTGTCACATTATACACAGGTAAATGTGGGGTATGCAGTAGTAAGAATGGATGAATACCTCAATTTGCTGACAACAGTGGGTGCTTCGGGGGCAGTATATGGCATTTTGTTGGGCTTTGGCATGACTTTCCCTGAGGAGAAGATTTTTATCTTTCCCTTACCTGTGCCCATCAAGGCAAAGTATTTCGTAGTGTTTTATGCAGTGGTTGAACTGTTAGAGGGCTTAAGCTTATCTGATAACGTGGCTCACTTTGCCCATCTGGGTGGTATGATTTTTGGCTATATATTGATAAGATATTGGCGTAACAAACACAAGAATAATGGTTACTATTATCAATGATTTAAGAAATCTCTTCCAAAGGGGTGAGGTACACATTAGGTTAATATTTGTCAATGTAGCAGTGTTCCTTGCCTTTTCCCTGGTACAGATAGTTCTGATGTTATTTAATATTAGCATCACAGACTGGTTGCAATGGTTGGAAATGCCAGCTTCGCTTTCCCAGTTTTTGCGTCAGCCCTGGACCATCATTACTTATATGTTCATGCATGCAGGGGTAATGCATCTGCTGTTCAATATGCTGTGGCT
>OMSH01000156.1 GCA_900313715.1 uncultured Prevotellaceae bacterium | reverse complement strand
TGAAGCATGGGGCGTTAGTGCTTCAAATGCATATAATGAGGTAATCAAGAATTGCGAGAATGTGTATCAAGGTGACTATATCTTGGAGCCAGTATGGAAGGATAACTTCAAGGTAGATAATGAGACCTCCAAAGAAGCTATTTTCTCAGCTCAGTATAAGAATACTGATACTAGTATGACTCGTAATCAGCATTTCCGTACTTTAGGCTATGTTGATAATAAGGCATTGAATATCAAAGCATCTGGATGGAATGGCTACTGTGCTCAACCTGACTATGTGAAACTGTTCGCAGATGACGACCCTCGTAAGGAAGGTTCTTATATAATTGGCATTATGTACGACCTTACTGTTACTCCTTCAGTCCCTCTGTTGACAGAGAAAGGTAACTACATCATGGATCATTCTATTGAGGTATATCCTCTGGATGGTACTGAATATGATAATTGCGAATGGCGTGCTGTGAACCAGCATGATGGTGCACGAATGGGTAAGTGGGACTTTGAGGTAGGTTTGTCAAGTGCCATGGAGAATGATTATCATATCTTCCGTTTAGCCGATGTATATCTAATGGAAGCTGAAGCTATCCTGCGTGGAGGATCTGGTAATAGTCATCCTGCAGAATGGTTTGTTAATCAGGTACGCGACCGTGCTTATCCGGGTCACAGCTATGGCAGTGTTACTTTGGCTGATGTGCAGTTAGAACGTCGCTTAGAGTTGGCATGGGAGAATTCATCTCGCCAGGATGATATTCGTTTCGGCTGCTATGACAAGGATATGTGGAGCATGTTCCGTGCTAATGTTAGCCATGAAGTTGATTCAACGACAGGATTCCCTAAGAGCATTGATGGTAACAAATACAATTGGAACCGTCCATCTGACAAGTATCTGGAGTTGTTCCCAATTCCATTGTCTGCTTGGCAGACCAATCCTAATTTGGTACAGAATCCTGGTTATCCAGCATTCAACTAATTCCAAAGGTTTAATGGAATTCATAATGACGAGAGGGAGGCAATTGCCTCCCTCTCTTATTTGCTTACAATGCGAACAACGAACAGTTGAACAATTAAAAACGGGCATATCCTACCCGATTTACTGCTTCTGAGACAATTATTATTAATATATATATTAATAGTATCTCACCATTATGATGAACTATCAACGTAGTGGACGCAAAATTAATTGTTCAACTGTTCGTTGTTCGGATTTCTGGCAATGATTAGTGAATTTACAATAGCAGCAGACCCTTTTTACAAATGCTACTATTTTATAATCTCCAACGAGGAATTATTTCCTCTCTCACGAGGAATAAAAAAGCAGGCATCTAAATAATAATTCAGATGCCTACAAATATCTGTTTACCTCAAAATAAAGAATCAGTCTTTCTTTTCCCTAGTATTGGTACGAGCCTCGACAACATTCACCACATAGTCACCCAGCTTCTCGCACTCGTTGATAATATCCATATATACCGTACCAACGCTGTAGGTATATTCATTATTCTCAATATCAAGAATATTTTGAGACTTCAGTATGTCACGATAATTATTGATTTCATTCTCCTTGTTGAACGTGCGGTTCACATCAAAATCGCTCTTGCGGCCAGCCATCAACTCATTCATTTGCGTCAAAGCCTCATCGGTCAGCGACATCATATGATGAATATGCTCATAATGCTTTTCATTGAAATGATCCTGCTTCCCGTGGAACTTACGGTTAATGGTACGTGCCATATTATAGCAAGCATCGCCAATGCTCTCCAGCTCAGATATCTCACGCAACATAGCACGGATCTTTGCCTTAGTATCATCGGACAAGTGTGCATCACTCACAGATTCCAAGTACTTTGCTATTTCAATTTCCATATTGTCGGAAATGCCTTCATACTTTTCGATTCGTGAATACAGTTGTGTAAATTTCTCTTCATTCTTCTCCGTCAGCAAATCACTCACCATATTAAACATACGTTGCATACGGTCGGAAAAAGCCTGTATCTCCTTCTGCGCCTCCAACACCGACAATTCAGGCGTTTTCATAAAGCCAGCAGTAATGAAATGCAAACGGAAATCCTCTTCCTCGTCCACCTTCTTAACTTTGATAATCCAGCAAACCAAACGCTCAATCTGCGGTATGAACCATATCAAGATAAACGTATTTGCCACATTGAAGCAAGTATGGAAGGCTGCCAACACAAATGACAGTTTTGCAGCATTAGCCAGGAAAACATCATGGCTAACAGCATCTATACTCATATCTGTATCATAGCCTACGAAGCCACACACCATATCCACAAACGGACGGAAAACAAACAAAATCCAGACCACACCAAACACATTGAAGAACATGTGTGCCAATGCAGCTCTTCGGGCTTGTGTATTTGCCGATAATGCCGCCAAATTGGAAGTAACAGTGGTTCCGATGTTCTCACCCATCACCAAGGCAATACCCTGATAGATAGGCAACACACCACTTGAGCAGAGAATCATGGTAATAGCCATCACAGCTGCCGATGACTGTACGCAGAAAGTAAGGATACCGCCCAAAAACAAGAACAGAATCGTTGTAGAGAACGCATTTGGATCGAATGATGCAAAGAAGTCGAGCACCGCCTGTTGCTCACCCAGATGCATATCAATACCCGTTTGCCTCAACGTACCCAGACCTAAGAACATAAAAGCTATACCGAAAAGGAAGTCGCCGATGAAACGACGTCTCTTCATGTATATCAAAATGATACCCAAGAAAAAGGCAGGATAGACAAAGTCGGTGATATTGAACGAGAAACCAGCCGACATAATCCAAGCTGTCAGTGTAGTACCAATATTGGCACCCATGATAACGGAAATGGCTTGCGCTAAAGTCAGTAAACCAGCATTCACGAAAGATACCGTCATCACGGTAGTAGCTGTAGAAGACTGAACAGATGCCGTAACCAGCATACCCGTCAGCAAACCAGTAAATCGATTAGTGGTCATTGCGGCCAAGACATGTCGCAACTGAGGACCAGCCATCTTCTGCAACGCCTCACTCATTGACTTCATACCGAACATCAAGAGAGCCAGCGAGCCGAGAAGCTTGAAGAGAATCCAAATAGACATAAAATGGAATAATAATAAATATTGGGTACAAAGATAGATGATTGGCGCTACATTTGCAAGTATTCTATCTAAACAAATTGCCCCCTTACCATTAAAAAGTAAGGGGGCAAAAGAAATCATTAAAGTGCTACTTCCACAGCATTGCCATCATATTCAACGGATTTTGATGCTACATCCAAGTTAAATGGTAAAGGATTTTCTTTACTCACTTTTACCACATTAAACGTGCGTTTTTGCAACATACCAGGGAAGCTGCCTTCACGCTTACCAATGGTTAACTTGCCATCAGCTTCATTGTAGTGCATCTGTATGGTGGCATACCTACCCTGCTCATAGCCATAGTTATCGCCCTCATCCTCATACAATGTAAAATCTGCATCGGCACCATCATACACAAAGAGGGTCACCACATCGGGCTGCTTCTCCATCGCATATTGCACTTCCGGCCCAAAAGGCACAATACTACCAGCTTTCACATAAAGCGGCATACGCTCATACGGAGCTTCCACATTGAGTTGTTGACCACCTTGCACAAATCTACCTGTATAGAAATCATACCAACCCTTGCCTTCCGGGAAATACATATCCTTTGAACGAGCACCATATTCATATATAGGAGCTACCATAAATGACGGACCAAACATATACTGGTCGCCAATATCATACACTCGTTGGTCAGCAGTGAAGTCCATCGCCAAAGGACGCATGATGGTATAATCCCTGAAATACGTCATACCCGCCAATGAATAGATGTATGGCATCAAGCTATAGCGCAGTTTGGTATAGGTCACGATACTCTTATAGGCAGGATGATAGTCAGGTGCAATGTTCCATACCTCACGCAACGGATATTGACCATGGGCACGGAACAACGGACAGAAAGCGCCAAACTGATACCAGCGAGTATTAAGCTCACGCCACTCCTTGAGGTCAGAATTTTCCACCCCTATACGATCAAACAACTGCTGAGCAGCCACATATCGATTCTCCACACAGAAGCCACCAATGTCCATTGTCCAATAAGGAATACCAGAAGCAGCAAAATTCAAGCCTGCCGAAATTTGCGCCTTCATATCTTCCCAACGAGTAGCGATATCGCCACTCCAGGTTGCCGTTGAGTAACGCTGCAAACCAGCAAAGCCGGAACGAGTTAACAAGAACACTCGTTTGTCGTTGTCCACACTGCGTTGTCCATCATAGATCGCCTCAGCATTCATCAAGGCATAAGCATTGAAAAACTCATCAGACGAGCCTAATGCGGTTGGGCCACACAACAACTTACGGTACTCCATATCCGTGCAGTCACGAATATTGGGTTCTGATGCATCCATCCACCAAGCATCGAAGCCTAACGGATAGAGGTGTTCCTTCATCTGGTTCCAGAACAGCTGACGAGCAGGAGCAGAATAGGCATCATAGAAAGACCCCACATAGCCAGGACCTACCCAGTCGCGAATGCCATCTTTCACCGCTTGCTGATACATCCACCCATGAGCATCAAACTCTTTGTAATGATCTGTATTGACATAG
>OMSH01000271.1 GCA_900313715.1 uncultured Prevotellaceae bacterium | reverse complement strand
GTACAGTTGCCATATTTGCAATTGGCAGACGTGTGGAATATTTCTGGGAAATAATGACCTATCTCCTCTACCTCCATGTCGAAAGTACCAAATCCTTTGATGCCCGGAGTGTCAACGAGATAACCTCCTTCTGGCAAAGCATACATTTCGCTGAAGGTAGTGGTGTGCATACCCTTCAGGTGAGCTGACGATATTTCCGATGTCTTTGCCTTGATGTCTAGGTCGGGCAAGAGCAAGTTGATGAGTGATGACTTACCCACGCCAGAGTTGCCGGATAATAGCGTGACCTTGCCTTTCATCTGTTCCTTCACAGCATCTGTCCCTTCGCCAGTTTTAATGGACATAGGATAACATTTGTAGCCGATGGTAGTATATAAGTTGATGAGGGCATGCATATAACGAGTCTCATCTTCGTTGTAGAGGTCGGTTTTGTTGATAAGTAGACAGACTGGTACCCTATAAGCTTCTGCCGTTGCCAGAAAGCGATCGATGAAGATTGTACTTGTTTCTGGGTGACTTACTGTAACCAGCAGAAAAGCCTGATCGAGGTTAGCTGCAATGATATGGCTTTGTTTGGATAAGTTAGATGCCTTGCGTATAATATAGTTTTTACGATCTTCTATCTCATTTATCAAAGCTGTTCCCTCTTGGTTGAGGGTAATATGTACCCAATCACCCACAGCCACCGGATTGGTACTGCGGATGCCTTTCAATCGGAAATTACCTTTAATCTTGCACTCAACAACTGGTCCCTCGTCAGTCCTGACGAGGTACCAGCTCCCTGTATTTTTGACGACAAGTCCTCTCAAGGTTTACACCCTTTTCCTTATACCGTCATGATTTCCTTGTTCTTCACGGCAAGCAGCTCATCAACTTGCTTTACGTACTTGTCATGCAACTTCTTCAGCTCTTCTTCGCCATCCTTTTGGAAATCTTCTGATAAGCCTTCCTTTACTGATTTTTTTAGGTCATCAATACCATCACGGCGTGCGTTGCGGATGCTCATCTTAGCATTCTCTGCTTCATTCTTGCATTGCTTGGTCAGTTGTACACGACGTTCCTCTGTCAATGGAGGGATACCCAAGCGAATCACCTCGCCATTATTCTCTGGCATGATGCCTAAACTAGAATCGATAATAGCTTTCTCAATCACACGGAACATATTCTTGTCCCAAGGCTTGATCGTGATGCTTCTTGCGTCGGGAGTCGTTACTGAGGCACAGTTCTGTATGGGCTGCATTGCGCCATAAGAATTTACCTTAATTCCATCCAACAGACGAACATCGGCCTTGCCGGCGCGGATATGAGCCAGTGCGTCTTCCAGATACTCTACGGCCATGCCCATGGCTTCCTGAGCTTCGGCCACTATTGTCTTAACGTCTTTCATATTATTATAATTATCAATTTTATGCTTCGCATTAATTCCGTCACAACTCGGCATAGCCGATGCAAGCATCGCTCTACACTCGCTGCTCTGGAAAGTTAATTATTAATTAAGGATGCACCAGTGTACCAATGCCCTCACCATTTATCACTTTCTTGAGGTTGCCCACTACATCCATGTTGAACACTACGATAGGCAGACCATTGTCCTTGCACATACAAATGGCAGAGAGATCCATCACTTTCAGCCCACGTGCCAACACCTCGTCGTAGCTTATCTCATCAAACTTAGTGGCAGCAGGGTCTTTCTCTGGATCAGCAGTATAGACACCATCCACACGGGTACCCTTGAACATTACGTCAGCTTCAATCTCTATGCCACGTAAACTGGAACCTGTGTCGGTAGTAAAATACGGAGAACCAGTTCCACAAGCAAATACGCACACCTCACCAGCTTCCATACATTCAATGGCACGCCACTTGGTATAGAACTCACCAATTGGTTCCATTCGGATGGCAGTCAGCACACGTGTTTTCACCCCAATAGCTGTCAGTGCACTGCTCAGTGCCAGTGAGTTGATGGCTGTAGCCAACATACCCATTTGGTCACCTTTTACACGGTCGAAACCTTTTGATGCACCGCTCAGTCCACGGAAGATGTTGCCACCACCAATAACGATACCAATCTGCACTCCCATGTCATGGATTTCCTTAATCTGCTCAGCATATTCACCAAGTCGATTTTCATCGATACCGTGACCTTTTTCGCCCATTAAGCTTTCACCACTGAGTTTCAATAATATTCTCTTAAATTTTGCCATAATATCCTTTCCTTATTTTTTCAATAATTTTTGTAATTCTACGGGGTTGTTGGTGGTAATATAATCAACGCCCTGATTGATGAAATACTGTAAAGCCTCAGGAGCATCCACTGTCCAAACATTAATTTCTACTCCAAGGTCTTTAGCCTCTTTCACCCATTCTGGATGCTCTTTTCTTAGAGCGTTCTGATGATAGTCGATGCCTTTCAATCCCAGGCTCTTCACCTTCTTGGGGGCATAATCACCATCTAAGTAATAAATATTGGTGTCGGGCAACAATTTCTTAAATGCTAAGCATGCGTTGATGCTGAAAGCGATGATATCCGTGCGGTCTAACAAGTCATAGTGTTTAAGTTTTCGTACAATCTTTGCAACACATTCATCTTCCCGATTAAGGTCGGAGAGCGATTTCATCTCCAAAATCAGTCTTATCTTTAGTTCCTTGCCTTTGGACAGATATTCATCTAAAGTAGGAAGTTTTTCTCCGTTATCCAAGCGGATGGCCCTTACCTGCTCGAAGGTAGAGGTTTCCATGTTCACACCCTTATATACCTTATCGTGGTTTACTACCAATTCTCCATCGGCTGTCATCCATACATCGAATTCTGAACCGAAAGCTCCAATTGAATCCGCCTTTAACAAAGCAGCGATGGAGTTTTGTGCCGACCCCGGAGTATCCCAGAAACCACGATGACATATCACCTTCTGACCAAATACAAAACCTTGTATGTTGACCAATAATAAGGTTACTATTATCAAAATAACTTTTCTCATAACTATTTAAAAAATTGTCAAACACCTACCTATAACTCTCGCTTTCGGTCTTCATGCATTCCCTTTTTTAGAGTGTTTCAAACTTCTTAGTCTTAATAAACAGGTCGTCCAGCCACGGAGTCAGATAGCCAGTGTGAGCCACCAAACTCATGACATTGAATCGTTTGCTCAGATAAGGCACACATTCCAAAGTCTGGCGTACATGTTCCCAACTGATTCCAGCTTCAATTGGACGGGTCGGCATACGGCCCAGTTTTAGGATATCATATAGTTGCCTTACAGGCATAATCTGTTGCGCCAGACGATCTCGAACTTCTGGCCAGTATTCCTTCAACTGTTGCAGTTCGAAGCTAAGCTTTTCTGGTGTCACATAGTTTGACATTGCCACCTGCATACCAAGTTTCTGCAATCCCACTTTACTGAGGGCATCGTGAGCTTTCCGCTCGTAGGTCTCCAACGTAGGCCATTCCTTGACACATTTCTTCACATCGAGCACCTCGTCAAATGGGAATGCCAGCAATTTGTTATATACAGCAGTTATAGCCAGCAAAGCGATGCTCAGCAATTTACCATGGGCTATCTTGTCTTTGCCACTCACGGCGCGTTCCATTTCCCAGATGCCTGTAAGCTGGTGCTCTGCACCCGATGAAGGCAAGTCACTTTTTACTACTTGCATGGCCAAACCGCTTAACAACAAGCCTTCCATCATCTTTTCAATATTCTTGCGCTCGTCAATAGGCTCACCTGCCATAATCCTTTCAACAGACAACATCGTTTCATGGAATCCATTTTGACTCATCTTCCACGCTTTCTCATTGATGTGGTCAATGCCCATCCAGTCGGCTAATATCCAATCAGCACCTGATGTCATCTTTGCCAATAGATCGGCATATCCCGATTGATTCAGTTCTGCGGGGGCGTGGATGATGATATCAGTATCGGCTAAAACGGCTTGTGGACCAGGACAGGGGAATGACTGCTTGATACCATTCATGCGGATGGCAGCTCCATATGCCGTATATCCGCCATTTGAGGCAGCTGTAGGCACTACCATATAGTGGCGGCCCGACAGATGAGCAGCCAGTTTGGTTAAGTCATTCAAGGTGCCGGCTCCTACGGCTATAGGTATCACTTCAACTGGTAGTTGATGCAGACGATCAAGCAAAATACCCATGGTGTCAAAATTGGCATGTAGGTTCTTCCCCTCATAGATGACATGCTCTTCTACCACCACACCGGCCTTCATCAGTGATTCCTCCACCTGCTTGCCTGCAATAGGAAAAGTGTTGGTGTCGGCCACCACAATTGCCTTGCAATGGGGGAATTGTTTCACAAACAACTCACCTACTTGGTCGATGATGCCAGCACCTATGCGCATGGCACGAGTATCGTTGATAGACTGCAATGCTTGCTCCATCTGCAACATGCCATTTCTAAAGAAACGGGGTGTATAGGCAGGGTCTTCCTTAATCAAGGAATAGATATGCTGAATGATATCCGGATTAAATTCCAGTGAGAACTCGTAATTTTGCATATATCAGTTATTATTACAAATGCTTTTCATCCAACAAAAATATACAATGGTTTTGAAATATCAAAATTATTTCAGTCTATTCACTGTAATCTTTGAAGGATGAGCCTTTTCATGGTATATTTTAATGTCTGACTTGATGAAATCCTGCTCGTCGGCCTGTGTAATATCAATGAATTGCTGAGGATTGAGGTCGTTCAACGGGAACCAAGTGCTTTGTACCTGTATAACTATGCGGTGTCCTTTTTGAAAGCAATGGGCAATGTCTGGTAAAGCAAACTTAACTTGGGTCACCTTGCCTGGTTTGAAACCTTCAGGATGTTCGAAGCTGTTGCGATACCTGCCTCTTATCACTTCGCCTCGCACCAGCATCTGATAGCTGCCCATGATAGTTGTCAGAGGCTCGCCGTCGTTGAACTTGTCGGCTATCTCTTGACTGTACTTGAAATCTTCGGGGAACTCGTCAATCACTTTCACCACAAAATCGGCATCAGTAGTGCTGATAGCCACTTGCAGGTCGGCCGTAATCTCGCCTGTGAGTGTCACATCCTCTGTCAGTACCTCGCTACGGAAAGTCAGTACGTCAGGACGACGTTCTGCAAAGCGTTGGTCGTGTGTCATGTACTCGCGAACCCTTCTCCTGTCAATCGCATCGGTATATGGCACGGGATGATTAGGGTCGGAAGTGTATTGACTGAATGAGTTGTTCTTTTGTGGAGCAACGTTAGTAATCTGACCGTTGGCTTGTAAGTAGAAGTTTACAGGTGCGCTATCTTTTGGAGGCCATTGGCTAAACTTCTTCCATTCGTTGGCGCCTGTAATAAACATGTAGATATGGTTGTTTAAGTCTGGTTTGGGGCCTTCACCATTCAAGTAGTATTGGAAGAAATTGTACTCAACTTCGTGTAGGTAGTAGTCAGAAGTGTTGGCACCGAAATAAATATCACCCAAGTGGTTGCCCCTGTCTCGTTCCCATGCTCCATGGAACCATGGTCCCATGATGAATTGCGTTTGTGTCTGCGGACTTTGCTGTTTCAGAGCCTTATACACACCCCATGCGCCATAACAATCCTCGGCATCAAATAGACCGCCAGTGATCAATATCGCAGGCTTCACATCTTTGATGTGCCTGCGTGCATCTCTTGCTTGCCAGAATTCGTCGTAGTCAGGATGTGCCATCAGGTCCTTCCAGAAGGCAATGCTGTCACCTACAATCTTGGTAATGTTCTTAAGCGTTTTCTGACGCAGGAAGAAACTATATTCGTCATCCTGGAAGAATGGTTTCATGCGAGTCTGGGTCTTGGTGGGCACAGGACGAGGACGACCAAACGATTGAGCCACAAAGTTTAGCATGTCAGTAATCATTAACACGCCATGATGATGATAGTCGTCACCCATCCACCAATCTGTTACAGGTGCTTGTGGGGCTACCGCCTTGATGGCAGGGTGTTGACTAAGTGCAGCCATTGTGGCATAAAAACCAGGGTAGGAAGTACCTAGTACACCGATATTACCATTACTCTTCACATTGTTGATTAACCATTCTGCAGTATCGTAGGTATCACTTGCCTCGTCAATGTCTTTGTTGTTTTGCTTATTGGTAATGAAAGGACGAACATCTACAAACTCCCCTTCGCTCATCCATTTTCCCCTTACGTCTTGCAATACAATAACATAACGTTGCCTTGCATAGTTACGCAACTTGCCCCATAAGTTGTAGCTATTGCCCTCGCCGTATGGAGATGCCTGATAGGGTGTTCGCTGCATGATAATGGGTGTCTGTTTTGTGGCGTCAATAGGTTCGTAGATGGAGGTAAATAACTTCACCCCATCCCTCATCGGAATCATTACCTCACGCTTGGTATAATGTTGCTCTACCCATTCACGAGTAACATCTTGCGCCTGCATGCAAACGGCTATGAGTATGCATACAATGCTTAAAGTCCATCTTTTGATAAATGATTTAGTCATATTTCTATTCATATATGTTATCAAATTATGATGCAAATATATAGAAAACGCCCTTTTCATGCAATCGCTTATAGTTTTTTTTGTGTCTTTAATAAATATAGACTGCACGTCAACATAAAAAATAAGCAGTTTATTTTGTTCTGTCTTTGCCTTGCACTATCTTTGCCACCACAATTAAGATAGATATGATTGTTTGCATAGCAGAGAAACCATCGGTGGCAAGGGATATAGCCCAAGTTTTAGGTGCCACAAACAGGAAAGACGGATATATAGAAGGCAACGGTTACCAAGTAACCTGGACCTTTGGACATCTTTGTACCCTGAAAGAGCCACAGGATTACACCGATGCATGGAAGTCGTGGAGTTTAGGTTCACTGCCGATGGTCCCCCCTCGCTTTGGCATCAAACTCATCGCCAATGATACCTATGAAAAACAATTTCACGTCATCGAAGGGCTGATGCAGAAGGCTGATATGATCATCAACTGTGGTGATGCAGGTCAGGAAGGTGAGCTGATACAACGTTGGGTGATGCAGAAGGCAGGTGCCAAGTGCCCTGTCAAGCGACTATGGATATCGTCACTGACAGAAGAATCTATTCGTGAGGGTTTCCAACACTTGCATGAAGCATCCGACTATCAATCGCTCTATGAAGCAGGCTTGAGTCGGGCCATTGGCGATTGGCTTTTAGGCATGAACGCTACTCGTCTCTATACTATTAAATACGGTCAGAACAGACAGGTGCTGAGCATCGGGCGCGTACAAACTCCCACTTTGGCATTGATTGTGAATCGTCAGCAGGAAATCGAGAATTTCGTTCCCAAACAGTATTGGGAGCTGAAGACCACCTATCGCGATGTACTTTTCAATGCAGTAGTGAAGAAAAGTGACGAGGAGCTGATAGCCGAAGCAGAGAAGAATAAGAAAGATGATGAGACTATTGATATCTCGAAGATAGATAACCCCGGTATGGAGCCCATTGCCAATGAGGCGGAAGGCTTGGCATTAGTGGAACGCATCAAGGATTTGCCTTTTGTGGTGACCGATGTGACGAAAAAGCCAGGAAAGGAATATCCTCCTCGTTTGTATGATTTGACTTCCTTACAAGTGGATTGTAATAAGAAGTTTGGTTTCAGTGCCGATGATACATTGAAGCTCATCCAGAGCCTCTATGAGAAGAAGGTAACCACTTATCCACGTGTGGATACCACTTTCCTAAGTGATGATATCTATCCTAAGTGCTCCAATATCCTTAGAGGTTTGAAGGGTTATGAAACCTTAACTACACCGTTGCAAGGGAAATCTTTACCAAAGAGTAAGAAGGTATTTGATAACTCTAAAGTGACAGATCACCATGCCATTATTCCAACAGGACAAGCACCTGTAAACCTTACTGATCAAGAGAAGAAAGTATTCGACCTCGTGGCCAAGCATTTCATTGCTGTGTTCTATCCAGAATGCAAAATCAGCACTACTACCATTGAAGGTAAGGTGGAGGATATTCCCTTCAAAACCAGCGGGAAACAAGTGCTTGACCCTGGATGGCGTGTGGTGTTTGAACAATTTGAAAATGGGAAAATGAAGATTGACAATGATGATACAGAGGGCAATAACCCTCCATCCGCAGGGGATAATTCTCAATTCTCAATTCTCAATTCTCAATTTAAGAAGGGCGAGCAGGGCCCCCATCTTCCCGAACTACAAGAGAAATGGACGCAACCTCCTCGTCCTTATACGGAAGCTACCTTACTCCGTGCTATGGAAACTGCTGGTAAGCTGGTGGATAACGACGAATTGCGAGATGCCTTGAAAGAGAATGGTATTGGACGTCCTTCTACGCGAGCTGCTATTATAGAAACATTGTTTAAGCGCCATTATATCCGTAAAGAACGAAAAAACCTAGTAGCGACTCCTACAGGCATTGAATTGATAGGACTAATTCGTGAGGATCTGCTTAAGAGTGCAGAACTGACGGGTTTGTGGGAGAAGAAATTGCGTGAGATAGAGAAGAAGAACTATCAGGCAGGACAATTCCTTGATGAACTCAAGCAGATGGTGACAGAAATTGTGAATGCCGTTCTTTCTGATAATTCAAATCGTCGCATAACAGTGGTCAATCCAGAGGAAGAGAAGAAAAAGAAGAAGGCATCTAAACCTGCAAAGACACCTGAGTTACGAAAAGAAAGATCGTCCAAGATCAAAACTCCTAACGATAGCATCATCGGTCAACCCTGTCCCGTTTGTGGCAAAGGCCGCATCATTAAGGGCAATACCGCTTATGGTTGCTCAGAATGGAAATCGGGTTGCACTTTCCGTTTGCCTTTTCAAGTAAAGCAATAAAGAAAAAGAGGAAAGACACTTTTCTGGAGTGCCCTTCCTTTTTATGACAATTCAGTATTATATCAAGGCTTGTTTAGAAGTTCTGATGGAACTCCACTACCGCTTCGATACCCTTACGGAAAATCTCCAGAGGAAAATTCTCGTTTGGAGAATGGATGGCGTTGCTCTCCAAGCCGAATCCCATGAGTACTGTTTTGATGCCCAGTACCTTTTCGAAGGTGGCAATGATAGGAATGCTACCTCCACGACGAACAGCTAACGGTTTTTTGCCAAACGCTTTTTCGAAACCCTTCTCGGCTGCCTTGTAAGCTGGTAATGAGATTGGGCACACATAACTTTCACCTCCATGCAGGTAGTCCACCTTCACCTTTACGCTTTTGGGCGCTATAGCTAGCAGGTAATCCATCATCAACTGACCAATCTTTTCATTGTCCTGATGAGGAACCAAGCGAGTAGAGATTTTGGCGTAGGCCTTGCTGGGAATAACGGTCTTAGCCCCTTCGCCAGTATAGCCACCCCAGATGCCACATACGTCAAACGAAGGTCGGCAACTGTTTCGCTCCAGTGTACTGTAGCCCTTTTCGCCACATACCTCTTCTACATCGATGGCTTTTTTATATTTCTCCAGATCAAATGGGATGTGGGCAATCATTTCACGCTCCTCCGCCGGCACCTCCTCAACATCATCGTAGAAGTGGGGTATGGTAATGCGCCCGTCAGCATCCGTCATCTGTGCAATTAGTTTACATAGCACATTGATCGGATTAGCAACGGCACCCCCGAAATGACCACTGTGCAGGTCGCGATTTGGGCCAGTTACTTCTATTTGCCAATAAGATAAACCACGCAGACCAGTAGTCAGAGAGGGAAGGTCTTTGCCTAACATTGAGGTATCAGATACCAGTATGATGTCAGCTTTGAGCAGATCCTTGTGCTTCTCGCAGAAAGGTTCTAAACTCATCGAACCAATCTCCTCTTCGCCTTCAAGGATGAATTTTACGTTGTTTCTCAATAGGTTATGCTTTACTACATACTCAAAAGCCTTGGTCTGAATGAAACTCTGTCCCTTGTCATCGTCGGCACCACGAGCCCAGATAATATCATCTTTGATAACAGGCTCAAATGGGTCGGTTTTCCATAATTCCAGAGGTTCAACAGGCATTACGTCGTAATGTCCGTATATCAAAATGGTCTTTGCCTTCGGATCCACTATCTTCTCGGCATATACCATTGGGTTGCCATCAGATGGCATCACCTCTGCCTTGTCGGCTCCAGCTGCCAATAATAGCTCTTTCCAACGCTCGGCACAACGAATCATATCGTTTTTGTGTGCCGATTCTGAACTAATGCTGGGGATGCGTATCAAGCTGAATAGTTCATCAATCATGCGCTGCTCATTGTCTTGGATGTATTGTTTAATCATAGCTTGGTTGTTTTGTTGAGTAAGTAATAGTCGAGGATAGTCATAGCGGTCATTGCCTCTACAATTGGTACGGCTCTTGGCAAAACACAGGGGTCGTGTCGGCCACGGGCTTTCACTATAGCATCCTCTCCATTCACGTTTACCGTTGGTTGTTCAGTTAGCAAGGTGGCCACAGGTTTGAAAGCTACACGGAAATAGATGTCCTGTCCGTTGCTGATACCGCCCTGTATGCCTCCCGAATGGTTTGTCTTGGTACTGATGATACCTTCTTTATTATAGAAGATGTCATTCTGCTCTGAGCCACGCATGTTCATGCCACCAAACCCCTCGCCATATTCAAATCCTTTGGCGGCATTGATACTCATCATGGCACTTGCCAAAGCCGCATGGAGCTTGCCAAACACTGGCTCTCCCAAGCCTACAGGACAACCTCGTACCACGCATCTGATTGCGCCGCCAATGGAATCTCCTTCCGCTTTCACCTCCTTAATCAAATCCTCCATTTCTTGCGCTTTTGCAAGGTCTGGGCATCGCACAGGAGTCTGCTCTATCAAACTGAAGTCGTAGCTTGTATAACTCTTTTCCAAATAGATGTTACCCACTTGTTGGGTATAAGCCGTGATGCTGATACCCAGTTGCTTGAGTGCTAACTTGGCCAAAGCGCCACCCACCACACGGGCAATGGTTTCGCGAGCTGATGAGCGTCCTCCACCCCGATGGTCACGAATGCCATATTTCATTTGATAGGTAAAGTCGGCATGTGAAGGACGAAATACCTCACGCAAGTTGTCATAATCGTTGCTATGCTGGTTGGTGTTATGAACCAAAAAACCTATGGGAGTGCCTGTAGATTTCCCCTCGAACACGCCAGAAAGCAGTTCCACTTCATCAGCTTCCTGACGCGATGTAGTCAGCGCTGATTGTCCTGGTTTCCTGCGGGCCAGCTCCCGTTGAATGAAATCCAAGTCGATGCCAATGCCAGCTGGCATGCCATCCACTACACCTCCTATGCCAACGCCATGCGATTCACCAAAGGTGGTCAGTTTGAATAGGTGGCCAAAAGAGTTAGACATAGCTGTTTATCTTTTATTGGCAGTTGCATCCTTCACCACATCCGCCTTCGCCGCAACCACCATCACTGCAGCCAGCGCATCCTCCACAGTTGCCTCCACAACCACCTTCGCCACTCATCACCTTCGCCATTGCAGCCAACTCTTCGTTGGTAGCAGGACGTGTTTCAATGATGGAGCCCGTGAAATGCAGGTCGCAACCAGCTAATGGATGGTTTAGGTCAACCGTCACTTCTGTATCGGTAATGCTACTTACGCTAGCGTTGAAATGCTGACCTTCCGCATTCATCAAAGGAATGATGGCACCCTCAACGATATGCTCGCTGTCAAATTTGCCGTCAATCTCGAACGTCTTTTTAGGCAGAGCCACAACCTGGCGCTCATCATAGATACCGTAAGCATCTTCCTTGTTAATGATAAAGTCGAAAGTTTCACCAGTCTTCAAGTCCTTCACCTTCTCCTCAAATACGGGCAAGGTAAGACCCAGTCCTGAAATAAACTCAAAAGGCTTCTCTGCGGTAGCCTCTTCTGCAAAATCTCTGTCGCCATCCTCAATGGTATAGAGTTTGTAGGCAACCGTTATAAATTTGTTTTCCATCCTTGTTATTTGTTCTTTTTTTGTGAATATAGAATGCAAAAATAATGAAAGAAAGTGTCAGAACAAAAGCTTTTACTATGAATTTTGAAAATATTCATTATATTTGCAAACTAACAATGAAGTTTAAAGTGTAAGAAATGATGACTTTTATGTGTAAAAAGGTAGGGATATATGCCAGCATAATGTTGGTTTGCTTGGCAGTTTTTGCGGCTTGCCGTCCCAAGGCGGATGCTGCTTCTGATTTTCGTGCTAAGCTTGCACAGCTCGATTGGGGAGAGGACACTTGCTATGTCTATGGTCATAAAACCCCAGATGTAGATGCCGTTACCTCTGCCTTGGCATATGCCAAACTGATGCGCTCATTAGGCTATAATTGTGTGGCTAAGGTTTCGAGTCCTATCAATCGGGAAACGCAATATATTGCTCAGCGACTGGGCTTTGCGTTGCCAGAGCTGAAAACTTCTGTACAACCAGGCACTCGCCTTATTATTACTGACCATTCTGAATATCCGCAATGTGTAGATGGTGCCAAGGAAGCCATTATCCTTCAGAAGATTGACCACCATACCGATGGTGATATACTGGATGCTGATGTGCCTCTTGTGCGTCGTGAGATGGTGGGATCTACCAATACTATCGTATATGATTGTTACAAACTACTGGGTGTTCCCATTGATGATGAGGCTGCTAAAATAATATTGGCAGGCATCGTTTCCGATACCCATAACTTGTCTAAATCCAACACGATTAAGGCCGACTCTATTGCTTGGGAGGCCCTTGCCACTCAACTGAGGTTACTTGATCAAATGGCAGGTATCAGCAAAGCTATGATAGAAGCCTCATATAATTATGACGGCATGACCGATACTGAGATTTTTTTGTCAGACTATAAGGACTACGAAGTGGATAACCATCTCTATGGCATAGGCAACATCACCGTCATGCAAAACCAAGTTGAGGATATGATCAATCGAATGCTGGCTGTGATGCCAGAGGTGATGGCACGAAAAGGTAATCAGATGCTTTTTGGCTTGATTGATGTGATGATTCCCAACCCCGACTTCAACAATGCCGCAAAGCCCTACGTGAAACGAGGATCCTATTTCATCTATTATGGTGAGGGAGCCCAAAGAATTGCAGAAGCCACTGTAGGTCAGTCCATCCGTGAGGGTGTCACCTACTCACCTCGCAACCTCTCTCGTAAAACCCATATCGTGCCCCCAATTACCCAGCAACTTAAATAAGGTATAGTTTATTTATTACGGCAATAAAGCAGTCGGTGAATTTGGCTATTCCGAACTCGGGGCTTGGTTATTCCAAACTGCCTGTTTGGAATAACCGAGATTTAGGAGAGCTTGCTGTCAGGTTTCTCAGATGAAATAGTTAGCGTATTTCATGCTATGAAGTTCTTTGCCCTTGTATGTTTTGGGGTCAATAAGAATATAGTTCCCCCCAAAAAACGTAAAGGCAAAATGATGACGCTCTAAAAGTCGTTTTTTTATTTTAGAAAGAAAACGACTTACAACCTTACAACATTTCAGGATACATGTTGATACATATGAGCTATCAAGTTGTAAGTAAGGTTGTAAGGTTGTAAGTAATCTTTCGCGACCAAATAAGCAACTTGCTCAAAGGTTTTGAAAACTCTTCTCACTACGATCGAGCTACGAACTATAATCTAAATTCTCTGGAGAATTTTAACACCAGCTACTACTAAACGGGTGGCTTACTTCTACTAAGCCGGCCTTTTAGTTCAGCTAAGCTCTTTCCTTATCAAATGCTGCAATAATTATTTTAAAGAACTTACAACCTTACACCCCTACTTACAACCAGATAATGCTCTCGCATCATATTTTTTTTAGAAATGTTGTAAGGTTGTAGGTTAATAATAATTCTAAAACAATTTTCATTAAGAACTCTGTTTACAGACTCATTCACAGTGCTATGAAGGTCTTGTTCTGTGAATCATATAAGTTTCTTGTCCATAATCTATACGTTTATTTGTACATAAATATCAGAATAAACAAAAAATGTGTATTTTTGCAATAGACATATAGGGTGTGGTTAATAACGAAAGAAGGCAAGCCTTAATTACGAAATTCGTCTGAGTGATAGAAACAATCTATCGTGGATGGAAGATTTCGCTCAAGTAACTGCTTCGGAATGGCG
>OMSH01000054.1 GCA_900313715.1 uncultured Prevotellaceae bacterium | reverse complement strand
GGCTTGATGATGTTTGCCAAAGACGAGCAGACCCAGCATACCTTGCGCGACAACTGGCACAATATTGTAACCGACCGCCGTTATGTGGCAATCGTTCATGGCGATATGGAGCAAGACTATGGTACCGTCCGTTCCTGGCTCACCGACAAGAAACTCTACGTAGCCTCCAGTCCGGTGGATGATGGCGGCCAGCTGGCCATCACCCACTACCAGACCATCAAGCGAGCTAACGGCTATTCCATGATGGAGTTGCAATTGGAGACTGGTCGCAAGAATCAGATCCGTGTGCACATGGCCGATTTAGGGCATCCAGTTGTTGGTGATGGTCGCTATGGACGAGAGGACGACGACAATCCCCTGAACCGTTTGGGTCTCCATGCCTTCAAGCTCTGCTTCACCCATCCTGTCACCGGCGAGAAGATGCAGTTTGAGACGCCCTATCCCCTCACCTTCAAGCGCCTCATGCAACGTCCAGTCAACGGCAACAAGCCCACCAATGAGAGCTACGAAGAATAAAAAAAGAGCTTGATTATTTGGTTATTTTGAAAACATCCACTATCTTCGTCACTGTAATTCATCATTAACAATTAAAGAAAGATCCTCATACGTCTGTTACTACAGGAGCGTTATATTTATATAGTGATGATCAAGTAAATAATAAATGATTATGAATGGAGCAAACATAATATTAATTTTTGTAATGCTTATGGCAATTGTAGGCGTTGCATACTTCAAATACGAAGATTGGACAGCTGACAAATACGCTAAAAAATCAAAATAATTTTAGCTGAATATATTACTGCGCTCCGCCTGATTATCTCAGACGGAGCGTTTGTTTTAACAAAAAAGGTTCATTAAGCAATCATGCCTTCAAGCGCCTCATGCAACGTCCTGTTTCAACTCCATGACCGCATTAGTAAGCGATCATGCACTAACTAGTTCTCGGCCAAAAGCATGTAATGCAGAGCGGATTTGTTCGACGCGTTGTTTACTGGGTTTAGAAATACCGTAGATATACCTTGACAATAAGCTTTTATTGATATCAAGACTTCTGGCCACTTCAGAAACATTCAGCCAAGGGAAGCGAGCAAACATTTCTGCCACTTCGTTATGATAGTTCGGTTCAGCAACATCAAAGAAACTAGAGATGTGAAGGTCAATATCCAAAGTCTCCCATCTAATATCATCACCCTCTTCGCCAATGACAAAATCATTACGATCCTCCACCGATGCATCCATCAGTTCAGGATATGCCTCAAGAGGCCGGCTATACATCCGCCCGGCATCCGTACGAATGAAAATTCTGTTTTCATCAAACCACAAGTTTTTAATTCTTTCCATTATCGACCTCCTCATTATCAAATCTTCTATTCCATTCCCTAATGAACTCCTCACGATAGAGCTTACAAATTTCCACGGCATTTCTGATTTCTTGTTCCTTTAGGCCATGATTATAGGCAATCTCCACATCTGGAACAAGCAAGAGTTTAGCCCTCTTTCCGTTGCAATTTACATGTACATGAATGGGTTCATGCTCATCTAAATAGAAAAAGAACCTCATTCCAAATATTATTAATAGTGTGGGCATAGTTATGAGTTTATAATTACACTGCCCCAAAGATAGGTATAAATTTTTATACCTACAACAAAAAAAAGAAAAAAATGTACCTGGAGATTGAGGGCACCCTTTATAGCAATCATGCCTTCAAGCGCCTCATGCAGCGTCCTGTCAACGGCAACAAGTCAGCAGAAGACCCAAATGATTAAATGGTGACGATTGTGACACCCATTCACGCAACTTACCTATATATATATATTAATTATTTTCTTTCTCTTTTATTTTTTACGCGTATAGTAAGTTATACAAAGAAGCGTCACAATCGTCACACCACCCCAAAACACTTGATAAACCATATTGCATAAGTCAATTATCCTGCCATTTGCGGACAGATGAAGACAGAGGCAGACAATTCGATAAATCGATGTATGTACCTTTGTTACGTCATTCCGGAAGACACGGCATGTGTCGCTGTAGGAGATAATCCCCACGACCTGCTCCGATATCTTCTACGGGGGAAAGAGATAATCCCTATAGGGGTATAGAGATTATCGCGATACCTCGAAGATGATACCCGGACACCTCGAAGGAGCCATCCGGATGCCCCACG
>OMSH01000071.1 GCA_900313715.1 uncultured Prevotellaceae bacterium | reverse complement strand
GGCCAACGTCTGGATCTCTGTATTTGCGCCAGTTGCCTCTTCAAAGCTTGCCTTCGTGATGTCGAACGGCAGGCAAAGCGTATTCCAATAGCCTGCGCCGAGGGTGCGGCCGAGGGTGCGGGTGAGAGTAACGTTGCATTGTCCCAGATTGTTAGCTATTGTCAAGGTATTGTTAACACCTTCGTCCAAAACTGCGTATGGGGTGAGTTTGATGTTGTCGAGATACATTTGCTCTCCTTGAAAAGTGAATTGAGTGGTATTAGACATATTAGTCACCACAACAAAATAATCACTCCACGATTCGAGCCCTGGGAGAATATCTTGAGATATTGTCCGTGAATTAGTCATATCGCTAAGACTTTCTGTATTAAAAGGACTCATCTTGGCTTCGCCATCGCAACTCAATATGAGCTTTGAAGGAGTTGCAGTAGCTTTTCTTGCTAATTTAAAAGATAGTAAAGCCATATTTCCGCTTGACAAAACAGTAGGTGGAGTGATGTATTTGGATGTAGAATAATCATACATGTATATACACCTTTCTGACTGACGACATTCCTCTATCGATCCTGTACAATTATCACATTTTGAACTAGGAGCAAGTGTTTCGTTTGAATTTATTCCAAATTCGACATGATTGGTTGCTACCATATTATTGAAAGACTCATAGAAGTAGAAATCATTGGTACTAAAAACATCAATAGATATAAGTTCAAGTCTTCCATTAACCCCTTCAATGCATAGTTGCGTTTGGGCATTCATGTTTTTAATCAGAATCGCATCAAGACGTTCTTCACCATCTGCTAATGATATTTCCCCGTTATAAACTTCCCCACTTCCAATAGCAGAAACTCTATACTGAGCCGCTCCTAAAAGGCCTGTTGCTCTTATCACTACGGTTGCATTACCATTCAATCCAAGAGGATTTATCTTAACGATTCCATCATCGGTACTACTACCAACCTGAAGGTACTCACCTTTAACGGCCCAACAATAAGTGAATGTCAAATCAGCGTCATCCTCTTCTAACATTTTATGATACTTGATATCACTATACGGAAAAGAAGTAGTATAATCAAACACACGATGCAACACATTTGTCTGTGCCCTCATTACCATTGGAAAGACAAGGGTAACACAGACGAATACCATTAAAAAATTTAGTTTATTCATCTCTTAACGCTTTTATCATTATTGTTTTCGGGGACAAAAATACAACAATTCCGTGAATCGACCAAACAATTTCACAAAAAAAGGACACTTTGTGTTTGTGTTTTATGTTCCCAATTCGCTCAAACCCCACTAAAATACGTAGGAGTGAGCGATTTTGACCAACACAAAATGCGCACGAAATGATTTTCGATACGATTGGAAACGTTGTTCCCCACCTTCACAGTCACGAAATCGACCAGCGTTGAACTGGGAAAAAGGCTTTCTGCGATGGGATATGTGCGCAAACACTATAGCACAGGTTCGCACTTCAAGATCAGAGAGCGGTGACTTGATGAAGTAAAACAACTTGTTTTACCTTCGCAGGTAGGCCACTTTGGTACGCAAAAGCGGCCCCTTTGATCGGTAAAACAACTTGTTTTACTTTAAGTGAAGGTAGTGTAGGTGAAACCATCTACCTATACTGCATCTACAAAGTCGATTATCAGTGAGTTAAAAGCAATAGTGTAAATGAACTAAAAAAGCAGCAAAAGAAATGGCAGTACACATCAGACTAGTGAGAAACAACATCAAGAGCAGCCGCTCTTATGGGAAGTACTTTGCAAAGACAGTGAGTCAGGGCGAGGTGACGCTCAAGGACCTCGCCGCCGAGGCATGCCGCAACTGCAGTGCCTCGACTGGTGACGTAATCCTTGTGTTGACTGAGTTGGAAGACATGCTCAAGCAGCGACTCGCGGAGGGTCAGACGGTGCGCATCGAAGGTATTGGCAGCTTCAGCCTGCGCGTGAAGAGCATCGGTGTGGACGACCCGAAGACGTTCAATCTCGGCCGGCATATCAAGCGAATCGTCTGTCGCTTCCTTCTTGCCAGCCATCGCTGCCACGACCACCGCATCAGCTACAACTTCAGCGAGGGCGTGAAGACTGTCTGGCAGATAGGTGCCAAGCCCTAGCCGACTACAGGAGTCAAAGAGAAGACAGAACGATGGCTGCGCCCATACAGTGCGCAGCCATCGTTCTGTCTGAGTAAGCAGCTTCTGCTATCTCTTCACGACCTTGCGCATGGTGCCGTCGGCCTGACGCTGGATGACGACGCCCTTGCGGGGAGCTGTCAGCATGGTGCCGTCGAGACCGT
>OMSH01000077.1 GCA_900313715.1 uncultured Prevotellaceae bacterium | reverse complement strand
CTATGATGAAAATACAGAAGCCAAAGTCGAGAACATTGTGAAGGTTTTGAAATATAATGCTATTGTTCAGAACCTTGCACCTGTTCAGGCTGACAACTACAAGCAAAGTCGTATCAATGACAGTCTGGCATTGCAACAGATGAATCGAATATTGGAACTGGCTCTTAGTCAGGAAAAGTCCGCAAACGCCTTAATGGAACTCTTCGATGAGTTAGGTGCTGACATCCGCGATGAAGAACTGATTCGTTGGTATGGTACAGAAGCTAACTTCTATTTTGTTCCACAACGCCTTTGTCTTCCTATTATCCAGACGCTTTTGGAAAAGAAAGTTGAGACAGAGCCTGAGATTGTGATCAATAGAATAGAAGACCTCCTTGTTAAACATAATGACCATGGAACTATGGCACAGATAATGGACTATAGTCTTTTGGTCGCTCGTCTATATCAGAAAGCCTTATCTCTGGGGTCATTGACTCTTAATACTCCTGATGAATATGTGATGCGCTATCAGGAAGACTACTATGTGATTGACCAACTGTATAGACAGGCCGAAGAACTATATTTCAAGATTGATCCTTCTTGTGAAGTTTTCCCAACCATTCAACAAACCAAGAGTAAACTTGACCAGAATTACGCCAAACTCAGTAACCGCATAAACTTGGAATGGACACGTTGTATTAAGGAAGCAGGTGGCATGAGTCAAGTTCACCTTTTACGGCAGCACAATTTCTATGAGGAGCGTATCAAGCCTATTCAGAAAAAAGTTGTTGTTATTGTTAGTGATGCCTTACGCTATGAGGTGGCCCAGGAACTTATTGGAGAGTTGGCACGTTCAAGACACATTGCAACCTTGAAACCTGCTTTGGCTATGCTTCCTACAGAAACGAAGTATTGTAAACCATCATTGCTTCCATATAACGAATTGCGACTTTATGGTCAGGGGGATACTCAGGATATGGCAGTTGACGCACATATTCTCAGCACCACCGAAAAGCGTTCAGCCCATCTCCAGAAATACAGAGATGGAGCCATCTGTGTACCATTCGAGACTGTAGCTGAGTACAATTTGGATAAGAATCGTGAAATCTTTAAGCATTCACTGGTTTACATTTTCCATGACGTAATAGATAAGACTGGCCATGATGGCAATGCCAAGCAAGTAACCCAAGCTTGCCGCGAGGCCATCACGGAGCTGGGGACAATGATTCCAAAGATTCATGCTTCATACAATGTCACAGAAGTCTATGTGACTAGTGACCATGGGTTTTTGTTCAACGATATTGAATTTGCAGATAAAGATAAGCATAAGATTACCGAAGACACGATGGAACGTAGCTCACGCTACTACCTGACTTATTCAGACAAGGAAGTGAATGGTATTATGAAGTTCCCATTGAATGAAGTATCTGCAATGGATGCTAGCGATGTATATGTGGCAGTACCACAGGGAACAAACAGACTGGCTGCACCATCAGGCGGTTATATGTTTACTCATGGAGGTGCTGCTATGCAGGAAATCATTATACCTGTTATTTTAAGTCGCCAAGAACGAACAGACAGCAAACAGCCTGTCGGTGTAATGGTACTTGACCGCAAGTTGTCTATGCAAGCATCACGTCTGAGATTCAAACTTCTGCAAACAGAAGCTGTCTCAATGGATATGAAAGAAAGAATTGTAAAGGTCGCCCTCTATTATAATGACCAACCAGTAACTCCTATCAAGGATATTATACTTGATAAGACTGATCCTTCACTGGACAACAGAAAAATACAAGTTGACCTGACACTCAATAAGAATGTTGATGCTAAGGTTCTTCAGCTGAAGATATTTGATGCGACGGATGAACTAAATCCGCTCATCAAGGAGAATGTGACAAATAACACTTTGATTGAAAATGATTTTGACTTCTAACAATATGGAATTGCAACAGAAAGTTATGAACGCCTTCATCGGCAAGGTAGTAAGAAAAGATCTGGCATTCCTCGTCAAGGGAGGATTGCCCGTGCCGACTTACGTATTGGAATATTTGTTGGGACAGTATTGTGCCAGTGATGACGAAGAAGTAATTAATGACGGACTTGAAAAAGTCAAGCAAGTCATTAAAAACAACTATGTTCATCGCGCAGAAGCAGAAACTGTGAAAGGAACTATAAGAGAAAAAGGTCAGCATCGTATAATTGATAAAGTGACAGTTGTGTTAAATGAGCGTAACGACGAGTATAATGCCACCTTTGCCAATCTTGGCTTGTCCGGAGTTCCTATCGGCACAGAATATGTCCGTAAGAATCCCAAACTTCTCTCGGGTAACGGTGTATGGTGTATTGTGACGATTGGCTATATTTCTGGTGAGGATGTAAAAGTGAGATGGGAAATCAAATCTTTGAAGCCCATACAGATTTCCAATATAGATCTGGAGGAATATATTGAACAACGAAAGAATTTCACCACAGAGGAATGGCTTGATTTCATGATGCACACGGTAGGATTGAATCCTGAGTCTATGAATAGAAGGGAAAAGTTTATCACCTTGGCCCGTTTATTACCTCATGTGGAAAATAACTTTAACTTCATGGAACTTGGTCCGAAAGGTACAGGTAAGAGTCATGTGTTCCAAGAACTGTCACCTTATGGTGTGTTAGTAAGTGGTGGCGATGTAACTTCAGCTCGTCTTTTCGTTAAGATGAGTGGCAACAAAGAAAT
>OMSH01000073.1 GCA_900313715.1 uncultured Prevotellaceae bacterium | reverse complement strand
GGCTAACCATCCGTTTACTAGAACTAAGCCCATTGCTTACTTGGACTAAACCCCATAATGTTCATGAGAATTATAAAACGAGGACGGCTCTCATAGAACATGAGAACCGTCCTCGTTGGTTGTTTGATACGTTATTGTTCTTTTATAACAATGCTTTAAAGTTTTGCCAGCTCTATTACTTTGTCAACAGCAGCATGAAGTCCGTCGGGGTTCTTGCCACCAGCAGTTGCATAGTGGGGTTGGCCACCACCACCGCCTTGAATCAGTTTGCCAGCTTCGCGCACCAAGGCACCTGCATTGAGGTTGTGGCTCTGAACCACGTCTTCACTAATCATCACACTGATGAGCGGGCGACCATTCTCTTCTGTGCCAATGACGCAGAATAAGTTTTCGGGAATAGCAGCACGAATCTTGAATGCCAAATCTTTGGCAGCATTGGCTGACATAGGTAATACTGACTTCACTACCTTTATGCCGTTGATGGTCTCTGCATGGCTCACCAATTGGTTCTTTACGTTCTCGACAGTCTGTGCCTGGAACTTCTCGATTTCCTTTTTCATGCTGTCGTGCTCGCTGATATATTTCTGTACAGTTCCCATTAGGTCTGGCGCATTGTTAAATAATGCACGCATGCCTTTTATGGTATCTTCCATCGTGTAGAGCATATCTTCGAGTTTCTTGCCTGTGATGGCCTCTATACGGCGAACGCCAGCAGCTACACTGCTCTCGCTCACAATCTTGAACATGCCGATATGGCCTGTTGACCTTACATGGATACCACCGCAGAACTCAACACTCTCAGCAAATTGCACTACGCGAACCTTGTCACCGTATTTCTCGCCAAAGAGAGCGATGGCACCCATCTTCTTGGCTTCTTCCAATGGGGTGTCTCGATGCTCCTGCAATGGGATGTCCTCACGAATCTTGGTATTAACGATGCGCTCAACCTGGCGAAGCTCTTCATCGGTGACTTTCTGGAAATGAGAGAAGTCGAATCGTAAGGTCTCTGGTGACACAAACGAACCCTTTTGCTCTACATGGGTGCCCAGCACCTGACGCAAAGCAGCGTCGAGCAAGTGGGTAGCTGAGTGGTTAGCTGCACTGGCTGCACGCTTCTCCAAATCGACACATGCCATGAAGTTGGCCTCTGGATGCTCGGGCAACTTGGTGGCAATGTGTACGGTCATACCGTTCTCATGCTTGGCATCCACAATGTCGATGGTCTCGAACTCGCTGCATATCACACCACATTCGCCTACCTGACCACCCATTTCGCCATAGAATGGGGTGTAGTCAAGTACTATCTGATAGAAAGTCTGTTTCTTCTGTGTTATCTTGCGGTAACGAAGTATGTGACATTCGTATTCGCTATAGTCGTAACCAACAAACTCTGTCTCACCCTCGCGCAGCGTTACCCAGTCACCTGTCTCAACAGCGGCAGCGTTGCGGGCACGGGCTTTCTGTTTTTCCATCTCCTCGCCAAACTGCTTCTCATCTACAGTCAGACCGTTCTCACGGCAAATCAGTTCGGTGAGGTCAAGTGGGAACCCGTAGGTGTCGAACAATGTGAATGCTTGAACACCATCAAGTTCGGTCTTACCTTTTGCTTTTACTTCTTCCATTGCCTTGTTCAGTAAGTTGATCCCATTGTCCAGCGTGCGTAAGAAGGAATCTTCCTCTTCTTTCATCACCTTAGCAATAAGTTCACGCTGAGCATCCAGTTCGGGATAGGTAGCCCCCATCTCACGAATCAGCACAGGTAACAACTTGTAAATAAATGCTTCTTTTTGGCCTAAGAAAGTATAGGCATAGCGGATGGCACGACGTAAAATACGACGAATTACATAACCAGCTTTAGCGTTGCTTGGCAACTGTCCGTCAGCGATGGAGAATGCAATTGTACGCAGGTGGTCAGCTACCACACGCATGGCCACATCTACCTTTTCATCTTTGCCATACTGCAAACCTGACAGGCGACCAATCTCCTGGATGATAGGCTGGAAGATGTCGGTATCGTAATTGGACTGCTTTCCCTGCAAAGAGCGTACCAAACGTTCAAAGCCCATGCCGGTGTCGATTACCTTAGCTGGCAGGGGCTCCAGGCTTTGGTCAGCCTTGCGGTTATATTGCATGAACACTAAGTTCCATATCTCAATTACTTGTGGGTGGTCTTTGTTAACCAATTCATAGCCTGGTACGGCAGCTTTCTCTGCTGCAGAACGAGAATCGAGGTGAATCTCGGAGCATGGGCCACAAGGGCCTGTATCTCCCATTTCCCAGAAATTGTCGTGCTTGTTGCCATTGATGATGTGACTCTTTGGCAAGAACTGTTCCCAATAACTGGCTGCTTCGTTGTCACGATCCAGACCTTCTTCGGGTGAGCCTTCAAATACTGTGGCATACAGATCTTCTGGGTTGAGTTTCAGCACATCTACCAAAAACTCCCATGCCCAACTGATGGCTTCTTTCTTGAAATAATCGCCAAACGACCAGTTGCCCAGCATCTCGAACATCGTATGGTGGTAGGTGTCATGACCTACTTCTTCCAAATCGTTGTGCTTACCACTCACACGTAAGCACTTCTGTGAGTCGGTCACACGGGTCCATTGTGCGGGGCGGTTGCCCAGGATAATGTCCTTAAACTGATTCATGCCTGCGTTAGTGAACATCAGCGTGGGGTCATCCTTGATTACCATAGGAGCTGAAGGTACTTTGTGGTGACCTTTACTCTCAAAGAAGCCTGTGAAAGCATCTCTTATCTCATTAGCTGTCAACATATCAAACGTTTTTTTATACTTTTTTCTAAATTTGGTTGCAAAGATACTGCGTTTTTATTAGTTTTACAAAAAAAATCAGATTATGCTGAACAAAGAGAATGAATTAAAGTTGTTTTACTCCATCAGTGAGGTGGCTGAGATGTTCAATGTCAACGAATCTACCCTTCGTTTCTGGGAGAAAGAGTTCCCTATATTGGCTCCCAAGAAAGCTGGTAGGGGTATTCGCCAATATCAGCAGAAAGACATAGAACTGATAAGACTCATCCATCATTTGGTGAAAGAAGAGGGAATGACCATTCCTGGTGCACGCCAACGCCTCAAGGTAAACAAAGACAATACGGATAAGAAAGTTGAGGTGTTGGAACGACTTAAGGTCATACGCAAAGAACTGGCAGGTATGCGTGATGCACTGGATGCCTTTTCATACGACCAGGTGGAGGAATTGAAAGAAAACCTCTAAACAACACTGCTTTTTTATTCCCTTATTACTTCTTGAATGCTGTCTATGCGCTTGAGCTGTGCAATAATGGCCTGCACATCTTCTACGTCATGTACGTATAGCTGTATGTTTCCCTCGAAGATGCCCTCTACAGTTTCAATGGTAAGCTTGCGGATATTAACGTTTAATTGGCGGGAAATGACCTGAGTGACATCACTGAGCAATCCCAAACGGTCAACACCCTTGATGTTGATAGTCACCAAGAACGACAGTTGCTTATGGGTATCCCATTGCGTAGCGATGATGCGGTTGCCATAGCTGCTCTTGAGTTTAGCAGCAATAGGACACTGGCGCTTGTGGATGGTAATCTTGCCCTTTGTATCAAGATAGCCCAATACATCATCACCAGGAATAGGGTGACAACAATCTGCTATGGCATAGTTTTTCTGAATGGTCTCTTCTGTCAGTTTGAGAATCTGCTTGGTGATTTTCTTCACCTCTTTCTTTTCCATTGGTGGCATAGCTTCTTCCTCCGTCGTTGCCTCTTCATCGCTCTTCTCTTTGTTGACAAACGGCAATTTGAGGAACCTGCGCCAGGAAGTCTTGCTCTTGCCTTTCAGTACATCGATATCTTCTTCGCCCAAATCAATCTGGTTGCATCCAATGGCTTCTAATAAGCTGTCTGAGTCTGTTTTCTCATGGAATCGAGTCAGTTTGTCGAGTACCACCTCATCTACATAAATGCCTTCTTTCTTTAAAAACTCACCCAAGATGTCAAGGCCTTTCTTCTGGGTAGCTTTTGCCTCTTTGCGCAAGATAGATGCTATCTTGGCACGAGCCTTGGCAGTGGCAGCAATGTTTTCCCATTCAGGTTGTACCTTTTGAGAACGGGAGGTAAGAATTTCCACCTGGTCACCACTGTTGAGCTTATGGCTGAGAGGTACCAGCCGGTGGTTTACCTTAGCACCTATGCAATGGGCGCCAATTTCTGTATGCAGTGAGAAGCCAAAATCCAAGACCGTGGAATTCTGCGGCATGGTCTTGATATCTCCTTTTGGGGTAAATACAAATATCTCTTGTGCAAATAGGTTCAACTTGATGGTGTCAAGAAAATCCATAGCATCGGGCTGTGGGTCGTCAAGAATTTCCTTGATGGTGACCAACCACTTGTTCAGTTCGGTATCGTCATCAGTCAGAGAGGCGCCTTCCTGTGTAGAACCATCCTTGTATTTCCAGTGGGCGGCAAAACCTTGCTCGGCAATTTCGTTCATACGTTCACTGCGAATCTGCACCTCTATCCACTGACCATTGTTGGCCATAAGTGTGACATGCAGGGCTTGATAACCATTTGCTTTTGGATGGCTTACCCAATCGCGGATGCGGTCGGGATGAGGCTTGTATATCTGCGACAGACTGACGTAGATGTCAAAACAATTATTCATCTCAACGCTTGGAGAAGTAGGCTCGAAGATGATGCGTACTGCTAATATATCATATACCTCATCGAAGGTAACATGTTTGGTCTGCATCTTGTTCCAAATGGAATAGACTGCCTTGACACGCGCTACGATACGGTATTTCAGTCCCATCTTGTCGAGCTGCTGACGGATGGGGGCTGTAAATTCAGTAAAGACCTTGTCACGTTCAGCCGCCGTTTCTTCTAATTTTTGTTCTATCTCCCTGTACTCTTCAGGATGCTCATATTTGAAACTCAGATTCTCCAGTTCCGTCTTTATCTTGTTCAGACCTAAGCGGTAGGCAAGGGGTGCATAGAGGTAAAGAGTCTCACCTGCAATCTTGTATTGCTTGTTGGGAGCCTGCGACTCTAAGGTACGCATATTGTGCAGTCGGTCGGCTATCTTGATGAGGATGACACGGATGTCATCGTTCATGGTAAGCAGTAGCTTTTTAAAGTTTTCTGCCTGGGCAGAGGCGTGGTCGCCGAAGATACCGCCAGATATTTTGGTAAGACCATCAACGATTTGCGCAATCTTAGGACCAAAGATATTCTCTATGTCCTCCACTGTATAGTCGGTATCTTCTACCACATCGTGCAACAAAGCTGAACAGATGGAGGTGGAACCCAATCCTATCTCGTTACATACGATTTTTGCCACACTGATTGGATGCAGGATATAAGGCTCGCCCGATAATCGTCTGATTCCCTTATGCGCCTCATTGGCAAAGTTGAAGGCCTTGGTGATGATTTCTACACGTTTGCGGTGCTTGGTAGCAAGATAATCATTCAACAGTTCTTGGAACGCTTGTTGAATCATCTCTTCCTCATTATCTATCTGCTTGTTTTCCATAATTAATGTCAAGATGCTGTTTATTTGTAAATTTTCAATGTTTGTCCCGCATTGATGCGTGTGCCATTGATGCCATTCCAACTTCTTAGTTGGTTGACTGTCACGCCATAACGTGAGGCAATGCTCGACAGTGTCTCGCCACTCTGAATTTTGTGAGTAGTGGCGGTGCCGTTAGCCGGTGTCGTGGCTCTAGCGGGTGTCGTGGCACGCGTGCGTTGCTGCCTGACGCTCTGTTGTGGTACGGCTACTACCTTACGGTTGCGGAAGAATTCGTTGGCGCGATGGGCATAGATGGTATCTTGTTTCTCAATGAAGATACCCACATAATTCTGAGGCAATCGCAATGTCTGCTGTTTAGAGTCACCAGGAATAATGTCACGCTTATATTGGGGGTTCAAACTCTTTAGCATATCTATATCCACGCCACAGATGTCTGCTATTTGTTGGAAATGTACATTTCTGTTCACCTGTATGGTGTCGGTAGCTTCTGGCATGTTGGTCTCCATCGGGCAAATATTGTGGTGACAATAATAGGTCATCACATAGTTAGCAGCAATGAACGATGGGACATAACCTCGGGTCTCCTTAGGCAGGTAGTTGTATATTTCCCAGTAATCACGCTTGCCCGACCGGCTGATAGCCTTGTTTACGTTACCGGGTCCACAATTATAGGCTGCTATCGCCAGGTTCCAGTCTTTGTAAATAACGTACATGTCTTTCAGGTAACGCACTGCAGCCCATGTAGCCTTGATAGGATCTTGACGCTCATCTACATAACTGTTGTTCTCCAATCCATACAACTTGCCTGTGCCCAGCATGAACTGCCACAGACCACTGGCGCCTGCTCTGGATATCGCTTTTGGATTGAGAGCTGATTCAATAATGGGTAGATATTTCAACTCTAAAGGCAAGTTGTAGGCATAAAGCGCCTCTTCAAACATAGGAATGTAGAAATTGCTGAGACTCAGCATCAGTGACATGCGTTGGCGTAGGGTGCCGGAGGTGTACTTCTCGATAAATTCGCGTACCACCTCATTGAAGGGCATCTCAATAATGGCAGGTATGCGGCTCAGACGGTCGATATAGATAGAGTCGCTGAATAACGGATTCTCATCGCTGGTGCTACAATCTTTGCCTAAATCGATGTAGTTCTTGGCTTTCCAGTCGGCCAACAGACTATCAATAGGATAGGTCATGCTCAGCGGGAGCTCGAAAGTTTCCGTATGAGAGCCACCATTGCTATCGTGTACTGTGACGTTAAACGTTTCAGGCTCTTGGGCTTGAATGGAATTGAGAATTGAGAATTGAAAGATGGATATGACAATAAACAATGCCATTCTTGATATGATAATCCTACTATGTTTGTTCTTGTTTCCCATAATACTATTTTTCGATTCTAAAATCTAAGGCTACATTGTACTCCCACCGACTGATTACCCAGTCCGCCTTTGGCCGACCACTGGTTGTCTATTACCGCTGGCTCAACCCTCATACTCAAGTCGGGTGAGATGTCAAAATTCGACAGTTCGGCATCTACATAAGCATCAATCACTGACAATGCATATACAGCGATAAAAGCAAACACACTGATATCGCGATATCGGCGATAAGTATCCTTGCGCCTCTTCAGCAGGTCGGTAACTTGTGAAGCAGATGTGCGTTCCAGGTATCTTGCCGGTATAAGTTCGGTAATGCTCTTAGCTGTCCAGTTATTGTTGACCGCATCCTTATAGGCGGCAGAATAATCCTTATACATACGGTTGTTCCAAGTCAGTGCATAGGCACATCCTGCAAAGCCAGCATAGAAGATGGGCAGTTTCCAATATTTCTTGTTATAGATCTGTCCTCCACCAGGAAACACCAATGCCATCCAAGTGGCCTTAGTGGGATTGGGAATCCATTGTTTTTTCAGCTGCACGCTATCTGCTTCTTTCACATCAATCACTACAGGAGACTGCAGTTCCATCAGTTGTTCTTGATTAGCTGCTTCAATACTATCTGCAGCCGATACAACTATACTGTCGTTTTGAAGCAAATGCCTTCTGCGACGGGAAGCCCTCGACTCGTTCTGTGCATCGGCTACACTACTGATTGCCAGCAATAGTAACGTTAGCAACACCCATGTCAGTCTATATGTCAAATCCTTAATTCCCAATGGTTAATTCTTCATTGAATCAAACAACCCCATGATTCGTTCCAGATCTTCCTCGTTGTTGAATGGGATGGTTATTTTGCCCTTCCCCTTTGGTGAACAAGTGAGTTGCACCTTAGCCTTGAAGAAGCTGGTAAGTTGCTGTTTCAATATATTGAACTCAGCAGGCATTTTCACACGTTTCGGCGCAATTTTCTTGTCGCCCACCTTTACTGCCTGCCCTTGACTGAGTTCTTTTACCATCTCCTCCACCTTACGTACGGAATAGTACTTGTCAACAATCTCCCGATACAGGCTCACCTGTAATTTTGGGTCAGAAAGCGATACCAAAGCCCTTGCATGTGCCATCTCAATCTGCTTGTTCTTAACCCCCATCTGTATCTCAGCTGGTAACTTGAGCAAACGAAGGTAATTGGCTATTGTGGCACGGTTCTTCCCCACACGCTCACTGAGTTGCTCTTGTGTTAAGTGATACTGGTCGAGCAAGTGCTGGTAGGCCAAGGCTATTTCCATAGAGTTCAGGTCTTCACGTTGTATGTTCTCAATGAGTGCCATTTCCATCACGTTTTCGTCGTCAGCAGTACGAACATATGCCGGAATGGTTGTCAGTCCTGCCTTCTGAGCCGCACGGAAGCGACGTTCGCCAGCTATAATCTGATAGGCATCAGCAGCTGTTTGACGCAAGGTGATGGGTTGGATAATACCCACCTCAGCAATAGAATCAGCCAACTCTTTCAATGCCTCTGGGTTGAACTCATGACGAGGCTGGTTGGGATTGACGCTGATTTTACTTAGTTCAATCTCATTGATAGAAGACGACCCTTCTGTTTCTATATCACTTATGTCAAGCAGAGCATCCAATCCTCTGCCCAATGCTTTCTTTTTCATTTAACTATTTCTTTCAATCAGTTCTTTGGCTAATGCCATGTGGTTACGGGTACCATTGGAATCAGCATCATATAAGATAGCTGGCAAACCATAACTTGGTGCCTCACTCAGTTTTACGTTACGCTGAATCACCGTCTTGAAAACCAGTTCTTGGAAGTGCTTCTTTACCTCATCGTAAATCTGGTTGGCTTGACGTAGGCGGGAGTCATACATTGTGAGCAGGAACCCCTCAATTTCTAACGAAGGGTTCAGCTTTGTCTTGATAATCTTGATGGTGTTCAATAGTTTGCTGATGCCTTCCAAAGCAAAGTACTCAGCCTGGACTGGAATAATTACCGAGTCAGCAGCAGTCAGCGAATTTACGGTAATCAAGCCCAATGAAGGAGAACAGTCAATCAAGATATAGTCGAACTCATCTTTCAGTGGCATCAGTACCTTCTTCAGTATCTTCTCACGTCCTTTCATGTTCAGCATCTCTATTTCTGCACCTACTAGATTAATGTGTGAGGGGATGACTTTCAGTGTGTCTATCTCTGTGTTTTGTATGGCTTTATGCACATCTGCATTGTCAATCAAACATTCGTAGATGGAGCATTCAATCTCTCTGATATTGATGCCCAAACCAGAAGAAGCATTGGCTTGAGGGTCGGCATCTACCACCAGCACTTTCTTTTCAAGCGTAGCCAAAGAAGCTGCCAGATTGATGGTAGTTGTGGTCTTACCCACGCCGCCTTTTTGATTAGCTAAAGCAATTATCTTTCCCATAATTATTGTATTATCATTGACAAAAGCATAATTATACACCTTCGCCGAGGGCAAAGATAAGCAAAATATCCCACATATTGATTAAATTGGTGTTAATTCCTTAATTTTTTTAAATAAGTTGGCAGATAAGGAATGTTTGTGTTAACTTTGCAACTGAATAATTAAGATTGTATTTAAATTGAATATGGAAAATAAAAAACCGCTCATCTTAATTTCAAATGATGATGGTGTGATTTCAAAAGGTATTAGTGCGTTAATTCGTTTCCTGCGCCCATTGGGTGATATTGTTGCTATGGCACCTGATGCTCCTCGCTCTGGTGTAGGTTGTGCTGTTTCTATTAATGAACCTGTCATGTACCAGATGGTCCGTAAAGACGTAGGACTTTCTATATATAAGTGCTCCGGTACACCGGTAGATTGCATTAAACTGGCTTTTTATACGGTACTCGATCGTCAGCCAGATATCATTATAGGTGGTATTAATCATGGTGATAACTCTTCTGTAAATGTGCATTATTCTGGGACCATGGGTGCTGTGATAGAGGGGGCTATCCGTGGCATCCCTTCTGTAGCTTTCTCGCTTTGTGATCATGATGCCGATGCAGACTTCGATCCGGCAGGTCCATACATTAGAGATATCGTAGAGAAAGTATTGGAACGTGGTTTGCCTGTTAATACTTGTTTGAATGTGAACTTCCCTAAAGTGAAAGAATTAAAAGGCGTGCGTATCTGTGAACAGGCCAGGGGCGTCTGGATTAATGAGTGGGAGAGTTTCGCTCATAGAGGTGATACCCGTTTCTTCTGGATGGCAGGCGAATACCAAAACACTGACCCAGAGAATGAGAAAAGCGATCGCTGGGCATTGGAGAATGGCTATGTAGCCATAACGCCCACTTTGGTGGATGTGACAGCCCGTGAGTTGATAGATGACTTGAAGTCGTGGTTCTAAGATGAAATATTACCTGATAGTTGGCGAAGCATCGGGTGACTTGCATGCATCTCACCTGATGGCTGCCCTCAAAGAGGCTGACTCTCAGGCACAATTTCGCTTCTATGGGGGAGATAAAATGACTTCCATCGGAGGTGAAAGAGTGAAGCATTATCGTGACTTGGCCTATATGGGCTTTATCCCTGTACTGCTACATCTGAAAACGATCTTAACCAATATGCGCTTATGCAAGCATGATATCGTAGCTTGGCAACCTGATGTGCTGATACTCGTTGATTACCCTGGCTTTAACCTCAATATTGCAAAATATATTCATAGTAATACGAAGATTCCTGTATTTTACTACATTTCTCCCAAAATTTGGGCATGGAAAGAATACCGTATCAAGAATATCAAGCGTGATGTGGATGAATTGTTTTCTATCTTGCCTTTCGAGGTAGATTTCTTTGAAGGGAAACATCATTACCCCATACACTATGTAGGCAATCCTACGTTAGACGAGGTGTCTGCTTTTCAGGCTAATCATCCTAAAGACTTCCAACAGTTTGCTGTTGCCAACGGACTGACTGGCAAACCTATTATCGCGTTGTTGGCTGGAAGTAGAAAGCAGGAGATAAAGGACAACCTGTCTATGATGATTGAAGCTGCCCGACTGTACAGTGATTACCAACTGGTGCTGGCTGGTGCCCCAGGCATTGAAGCTGACTATTACCAGCAATACTTGAAAGGTACAAATGTCAAGCTTCTGTTTAATCAGACCTATGAACTCCTGCAACATACCCATACGGCACTTGTAACATCTGGAACAGCCACTTTGGAAACGGCCCTGTTCCGAGTTCCTCAGGTGGTGTGCTATAATACAACTATGGGTAGGGTTGTAAGAATCATCATGAAACTTGTATTGAAGGTAAAGTTTGTCTCACTGGTCAATCTCATAGCTGGCCGTGAGGTCGTACAAGAACTGGTCGCCGAGCGCATGACTTTGTCACGGCTTCGCCATGAACTGTCGAGGTTGCTGAACGACAATGCCTATCGCCAGCAGATGCTGGATGATTATACTGAAATGGCGGAAAAGTTAGGTACTCCTGGTGCTCCCCGTCAGGCAGCTGCCATCATTATTCAGAAACTTTCCTAAAGAGAAATACAATAAAGATACACCGTAGCGGCTGGAATGGCCATTAACGCACTGTCGAATCGATCCATCATGCCTCCATGACCTGGTAATATATGACCAGAATCCTTAATGCCTAACTGGCGTTTGAACAATGATTCTGTCAGGTCCCCCCACGTACCAAACACCACAATGGTGAGTGCCAGTCCCAACCATTCCCATAGATTGAGAGTGGTGAAGAAATGAGCTAGAATAGCGGCAGCAATAAGTGCTACTACAGCCCCGCCTATGCTTCCTTCCCATGATTTCTTGGGAGATATCCTTTCAAACAACCTGTGTTTCCCGAGCAATGAACCGATGCAATAGGCACCTGTATCGTTCATCCATAAGAAGATAAATACCGATAACGGTAGGATGGGGTTGTAGGTCACTTCCGACGACACAAAATCGTTTTGGAAAGAGATGACATTCAGCAAAGCAAAGGGTAGGGCGATATAAACCTGACTTAGCATGGCGTGTGCCCAGTTGCCTATAGGGTTCTCGTGTTTGAGATATAGTTCTGAAATCATCATGTAGAGCAATAACAAGAGGTAGGGTAGGAATACACTGGCGCTGGCCATAAAGGTGTTGTAGCTCATGAATGCCATGAATAGATATCCGGCTCCGAGTGCTGTTATATAGATATTTACATGAGCATCGGTGTACTTGTTGATAAGTTGACCATATTCAATGACTGTCATCGCACTGAGTACAAGAAAAAGCACCCCGAACGACAGTGAGTTGAACAGAATACAACCTACTAATACGGCTACAAACAACACTCCTGTTACGGCTCTTATGATGAAATTCTTCATAGAATTCAGATATTTATATGCTAACCTCCCCTCAACTACCCATAGGGGGGGAGAGTATGTTATTGCTCTTTGTTATCCTCGGGTTTTTCTTCTGCCTCTACTTGAGGCTCCTCATGCTTTTCAGTTGCTGCTTCGTTGCGTTTCTGGGCAGCTTCATTGGCCTGCTTCATTTCGTTTGAAATCTTGTTGGCATTGAGGATTTCTTCAGAACGGGATACCCAGGGACGAGGACCGAAAATTTCCTCCACGTCTTCTGCAAAGATTACTTCGCGTTCCACTAACCTTTGTGCCAGTTGGTTGTGCTTCTCCTTGTTCTCGATGAGAATACGTTTAGCACGTTCATACTGCTCATTGATCATGTGCTTCACCTCGTTGTCAATCAGTTCTGCAGTGTGCTCACTATAAGGCTTGTTGAAGCCAAACTCATCACCTGCATTGTAGTAGCACAGGTTAGGCAACTTGTCACTCATACCCATGTAGGCCGTCATGCCGTATGCCTGTTTGGTCACACGCTCCAAGTCGTTCATGGCACCTGATGATATCCTGCCCATAAATAATTCCTCTGCAGCACGTCCACCTAAAGTGGCGCACATCTCGTCAAGCATCTGCTCCTTAGTCGTAATCTGTCTTTCCTCCGGTAAATACCAAGCAGCACCCAAAGCTCTTCCACGAGGCACGATGGTAACTTTAATTAATGGGTTAGCATATTCCAACAACCATGAAATGGCAGCATGCCCCGCTTCATGTATGGCAATAGAACGGCGCTCTTCTTCGGTAGTAATCTTGTTCTTCTTCTCCAAGCCACCGATGATACGGTCAACAGCATCAAGGAAATCTTGTTTGGTAACGGCTTTCTTTCCATGACGGGCAGCAATTAGTGCTGCCTCATTGCAGACATTGGCGATATCTGCACCCGAGAAGCCCGGTGTCTGGCGAGCCAGCAAGTCTATGTCCAATGACTCATCTACTTTGATGGGGCGCAAGTGTACACCAAATATTTCCTTGCGCTCGTTTAGGTCAGGCAGATCTACATGAATCTGACGATCGAAACGTCCTGCTCGCAACAAAGCCTGGTCAAGCACATCCACACGGTTGGTTGCTGCTAAAATAATAATACCACTGTTCGAGCCAAAACCATCCATTTCTGTCAGCAACTGATTCAAAGTACTTTCTCGCTCGTCGTTGCCACTAAAGGCTGCACGATTGGAACGTGCACGGCCAACAGCATCTATCTCGTCTATAAAAACGATGCAAGGTGTCTTTTCTTTAGCCTGACGGAACAGGTCGCGTACACGTGATGCACCTACTCCCACAAACATCTCCACGAAGTCGGAACCCGACAATGAGAAGAATGGAACATTAGCCTCTCCAGCCACCGCCTTGGCCAACAACGTTTTACCTGTTCCTGGAGGACCTACCAGCAAAGCACCCTTAGGTATCTTTCCTCCTAAATCGGTATATTTGTTGGGGTCTCTTAAGAACTCCACAATCTCCTCTACCTCTTGTTTGGCCTCTGCCAAACCGGCAACATCCTTGAAGGTCACTTTCTCTTTGCCGTCTTTTTCAAACAGCTGAGCTTTCGATTTGCCTACATTGAAAATACCTCCTCCGATGCCACCCATACCACCCGACATGCGGCGTGACAAGTATATCATGAAGGCAATAAAGAATACCAGTGGCATGATTTGCCAGAACCAAGCCCAGAAATAATTCTGACGTTTCTTGTATTGTATGGTTCCATCGAAATGCGATTGTTGCATCTCTTGGTCAATGAATTCACCCAAACTATGTCGGGAGGGAGCTTCTGTTACCACAAATGGCTTTTTCCCTACTTTTGTAGAGTCTTGCTTGAAGACCTGTGGCACATATTGTTGCTTGATATAAGCCTCTACCGAGTTGTCATCATAGCCCACTACACGGTTCACATAGCCATTGCGTACGTATTGCTGGAACTCGCCATAGGTAATTTCCCTTTGCGCGGAACTATCTTCATTAAAAAACATCAATCCAAGCAGTAACATGCCTATCAGCAGGTATAGGGTGTTCAGATTAAACTTGAAACGAAAAGTTTTCTTTCCGTCTGTTCCGTTCTGGCGCTGGTTTTGATCAGTCATCTGAGGTCTGTCTTTTTCTTTATAATCGTTTTTTTTGCTCATTTTTCTAAACTTCAATCATCTAATTCAATCTAAATCTGGTATGTTGTCCAACTTCGCATCAGCCCATAGGTGTTCCAGATCATAGAACTCCCTTGATTGAGGGATGAACACGTGTACCATCACGTTGCCGTAGTCCATAGCTATCCATTCAGCATTACGTTGTCCGTCCATGCCTGATGGTTTTACGTGACTGCCCTTAATAGTGAAATCCTTGATAGAGTCAGCTATGGCTGATACCTGCATGGGGGTATTGCCCTGGCAAATCACAAAATACTGGCAAATGGTGTCATCTATGTCCGTGAGGTCTGCTATTACAATACGCTTACCTTTTTTATCCTGTATTCCTTCTGTTATTTCTTTTAAAAGTTTTTTTGTTTCTTCCATTCTGTATTTTTAGAGTTATTACAGATGCAAAGATACTCCTAATTCTCTTATAAAACACGTAAAAGAGGCAAAGACTTTCAAAAAAAGTCATTTTTTTTGATTTTTTTTGGAAAGATTGTTTGTATTTCAGCAAAAGTTAGTAACTTTGCATCCGCAAAACAGAAATGTTTGGGTATTGGAGTATGGTGTAATGGTAACACTACAGATTCTGGTCCTGTCATTCCAGGTTCGAATCCTGGTACTCCAACAAGATAGCCGGTGGTTCCAAACCAACGGCTATTTTTGTTATATTATGTGAATTGTAAAATCTAGGCTTGGGGACATCAGATATAAAACAAGGAGGAAGCATAAACGCTCCCTCCTTAATATAATCATGCTAAAAGGTTCAATAAATCATTCAGCTTTCTTGTCTTCTTGTTGGATGCCTTCGTCAATGTGACGAATTTTCTCCTTTGCCACCTCTATTTCAGCTTTCAGTTTGTCCATCTTCTTTGACAGTTCAGTCAGCAGACTGTTGCCCGACTTGGAAGTAGCATTTAAAAAACCTAAGTTGTTTTCATAAGTGTGCAATTCATTGAGCAGATTCTCGTAGTTGCGAACCAACTTCTCGCGTTCACGATATACGGCTTGTGCGCCTGTTTCTTGCATCTTGCTAACAGCAGCACGGAACTTGCTGGCCTTCTTTGATACCATACTCAAGTTGAATGACTTGTATAGCTTGTCAACCAACGTACGGTACTGCTCGTAGATCTTGTCCTTTTCCTTGAAAGGCACATGACCAACCTCGTTCCATTCAGCCATTAACTTATGGATATGCTCGTTGTTTTCCTCGCTCTCTTCTTTGTTTAGCAATTCCTTCAATTCCTCAATGATTGCCTTCTTGCGTTTCAGGTTCTCATTCTCCACAGAACGCTGTGATGAAGTAGCAGCACCTTTCTGCTCAAAGAAGTAGTCGCAGGCAGCAATGAAGCGTTTCCAAAGAGAGTCAGAATAGCGCTTAGCCACAGGACCAATGCTCTTCCATTCTTTCTGTATCTTTACCAGCTCTTCAGCAGTTTCCTTCCATTCTTTGCTGTCTTTGAGTGATTCAACTTTTTCTACAAGAGCACGTTTCTTCTCAAGATTTTCATTCATGCGAGCCTTAGCCGCCTTAAAGTATTCGCTCTTTTTCTTAAAGAACTCGTCGCAAGCGTTACGGAAGCGCTCAAACACTTTTACATTCAATTTTTGTGGAGCATAACCAATGGTTTTCCACTTATTCTGCAGGGCAATCACTTCCTGAGTTTTCTTATCCCAAGCCTGGAAACCATTCAGCTTGCCATAGTCAATGCCTTCCACGATTTCACAGATAACAGTCTTCTTGTCCAGATTTTCCTGCTCAGCTTCCTTTTGCTTTTCGAAATATTGCTGGTGTTTCTTGTTCAGTAGGGTAGATGCCGCCTTGAAACGAGCCCAGATTTCGTCACGCAGTTCCTTGGCTACAGGCCCCGTATCACGGTACTCTTGATGCAGTTTTTGCAGGTGATGGAATGCCGCAACCACATCTTCCTCATCTGCCAGTTTTTCAGCTGCTTCACACAACCTCGTCTTAATCTCCAAGTTCTTCTTAAAATCATATTCACGGAACTCGTTGTTCAGTTTCAACACATCATAGAACTTTTCGACATACAGTTGGTAGCTTTTCCACAGCTCGTTTGCCTTGTTTAGAGGTATGAGCGTAACTTCATGCCACTGCTGCTGCAGTTTCTTGAACTCATTGTAGTTCTTGTTAGGGTCTTCAGGCGATTCAATCAGCTCTTTCAGTTCTTCAATGATAGCCAACTTTACCTGATAGTTCTTCTCACGTTCTTTTTCCTCTTCGGCGTTCAACTTGTTTCTCTGTTCTTTGACAACTCCCAGCACCTCTTTGAATGCGGCTTCTTCTGGGTCAGGCGTAGGCACAAAGTCCTCCACGTTGCCTCCCCCTTCTAAGAAAGCACGCTTGGCAACCTCCACTTCGCTATTGTGGAGTCTGTAGAAATTCTGTTTTAAGGTGTCGATTTCTGCTTTCGATGCTTTTGTTACATCTTCAGCTATCTTCTTCATCTTGGCCAGAATCTCTGTCTTTGTTAATTTACGCGCAGATTCATCCAATGCGGCTGTTTCTAAGGCTTCTTGAGCCTCTTCTACTGCCGTTTCTTCAGTAACTGCTTCCTCAACTGTTGTTTCCGATGCTGCTTCTACAACTTCTGCAGGAGCTTCAACAGCTTGCTTTACATCTTCTAATCCTTCATTCGTCTTTGGCAGATTAGTGTCCTGAGTGTCCGTCATTGTCAATAGATATTAAGTTACGGGCTGCCCCGATATTAAAATTACAAGTTACAAATAAAAGAATAAAAAAAGATATTTCATACTTTTTTGCATATTTTTTTTATTCTTAGAGTTATTTTTCTCCCAAACAGGTCGATTCTTTCCCGAAATAGCACTAATATTATGTTAACAACACTGTAATCACCATATATATCAACATACCCATAATATCACTGATAATGGTGATGAACGGTCCTGTTGCAATAGCAGGATCAATTTTCAGTTTGTCGAAGGTCATGGGCACAATAGTACCGAAAATAGAGGCGAACATCACTACAGCAAACAGACTCAGACTCACCGAATAGGTGATAGGAGCTGTACCTCCGTAAACAATAAAGTTATAGATATATACCAACATGGAGATGATTGTTGCGTTGATGGCTGCCACCACAGCCTCTTTTCCCACATGCTTGAGCATGTCTTTAGATTCCAGCGAACTGTTGGCCAAACCTTGCACCACAATAGCAGATGACTGTGTACCCACGTTACCACCTGTACCACCCACCAACGGGATGAATAACGCCATCTCGGGATGTGCCGCGAAAGTACTGTCAAAGTTGCCCAAAATCATGGAGTTGCCGATACCACCGAGGATACCGATCAGCAACCAGGGCATACGGGCACGAGTCTGTTGTACCACGCTGTCATCGGTTTCAATATCCTGTGAGATACCTGATGCTAACTGGTAGTCACGTTCGCTATGCTCACGCACTTGGTCCATCACATCATCGACTGTAATCTGTCCCACCAGGCGTCCGATACTATCTACCACTGGTATAGCTACCAAGTCGTATTTCTCAATTGCTTGCACCACCTCATCCAATGGCGTATCCACACGTACTGATACAGGGTCACGTTGCATCACGTGTTTTACCTTTGATATGGAGGGTGACGATATCATCATCTTCAAGGGGAAGGTACCCAACAGCCGCTCGTCATCATCCACTACATATACATAGTAGATATCGTCCATCTGCTCTGCTTGCATACGCATTTCCTTGAGACACTCAGGCATACTCCAGTTCTCGTTAACAATCACCATCTCGGTACCCATGATACCACCAGCAGTGTTTTTGTCGTATTTGAGCAAGTCCACGATATCACCCGCCTGCTCAATGTCATTGATGTGGCTAAGCACCTCTTCCTGCTTGTCCTCATCAAGATCACGTATCAGGTCCACCGCATCATCG
>OMSH01000061.1 GCA_900313715.1 uncultured Prevotellaceae bacterium | reverse complement strand
TGGGTCGTAATCCTCTCCTTCCACTTTAATGAAATTAGCTAACACATGACCAGTCAGATGATTGACATCTATTAAAGGTATGCGCAAAGAACAAGCTAATCCTTTTGCAAAAGACACTCCAACGAGCAAAGAGCCCATTAATCCGGGACCTCTGGTAAAAGCTATAGCGCTCAGTTCTTCCTTGTTTACGCCTGCCCTCTTCAGAGCTTCATGTACCACAGGAACAATATTCTGCTGATGTGCCCTTGAAGCCAGTTCTGGTACTACACCTCCGTAAGCCTCATGAACAGCTTGACTGGCTATCACGTTTGAGAGCAAATAGCCGTCTTTTATTACAGCAGCTGACGTGTCGTCGCAGGATGATTCTATGCCTAAAATAATCGTACTCATAGCTTTTTTTTCGTTTTGCGGTACAAAAATAGTGATAATGTAGCAATCATTTCATTAAAATGAGTAATTTTGTTCAATAAAATAACAAAAAGCATCTGAAAGTACTGAAAAGAGCCATACAAACCCTTGTCGTTATCGTGCTGACAAGCTATATCGGCATCATCCTCGCGTTGAACATTCCGTTGGTACAACGTGCAGTATCGTCTATGGCAAGCAACGAGCTAACTAAACTCTTGGGTGCTGAAGTATCAATTGGCAACATCAATTTGGGCTTTCTTAATCGAGTTATTTTAGAGGATGTGCGCTTAAATGACGAGCAAGGCACTGAAATGCTGTCAGTTGCCAGAATATCAGCTGCGTATGACATTATCCCCCTGTTTGATGGTAAGATTGATATTAGTAGTGCCCAACTCTTCGGTTTTAATGCACACTTAAATAAGGAAACGCCTGATGCTAAAACCAACTTTCAGTTTATCATCGATGCTTTGTCATCAGAAAGTGAGGAGCCTTCGCGCATTGACCTGCGCATCAATTCTTTGATGATAAGAAGAGGTAATGTCACTTATGACGTTCTTTCGGAGGAGGTAAAAGAAGGTGTATTTAATATTAATCACCTACAGTTGAACAATATGCGTGCCAACTTATCGCTAAAGGCTTTGCGTAGCGATACGTTGAATGCATCCATCAAACAGCTGAGTTTAGAGGAAGCTAATTCGGGTTTCACACTGGATAAATTTGATTTTAGAATTGTCAGCAATGAACGGCTTACAGTGATTGACAACTTCAATATCCGATTGCCTAACACTACTTTGCTGATTGATACCATCAATGTTCGCTATGACAGTATTGCTGCCCTTCATAATTTTGCAGACAATGCTCAATTCTCTGTTCATCTCAAACCTTCTGAAATCACATTACAAGATATTGCTGCCTTTGTTCCTAATCTTAAGACGTTTAGAGATAAGATATTGGTTGAAATATTAGCTGAGGGAACGGTGAATGACTTGCATTTGCCTATCCTGAAAATCAACGGTAACCATATTCGTATCGACGGTAATGCTGATATACAAGGCATTTCCCATCTTGACAACGCTATCGTAAGAGGTCAGTTGAGTGAGGTTTATGCCGACCCAGATGGAGTGGCTTTCCTGATGCGTAACCTGTCTGACGACTTCGATGACCTGCCAGATGTCATCAAGAACTTGGGAAGCATCTATTTCAATGGCAACATTTCTGGTCCTCTCACTCACATGGTGACTCATGGAAAACTACAGACCGACTTAGGCTCTTTCCAGGGAAACATGCAACTAATGTCGGACAAAGTAAAAGGTACATTCGGCTATGTTGGCGACTTGCAAACAGATGGATTTTCTTTAGGTAGTTTACTGGACAACAATGACTTGGGAAATATATCGTTTAGCCTTGGATTGAATGGAACACATCTACGTGAAGGACATTCAAAGATACTCGTCAAGGGTGTCATAGACTCTTTATCCTATAGTGGTTATACTTATCATAATATCGTGCTCGATGGGGAGCAACAGGGTGCTGGCTATAATGGAACTATCGAGTTGAACGATGACAATGCATATGTAAAGATGGTGGGTACCCTTAACTTACTGGCACGCACACCTGAATTCAATTTCAATGCTGATATTGAGCACTTTCGACCCAATCCGCTGCATTTAACGGACAATTATCAAGACAGTGAATTATCGCTCAACATCAAAGCCAACTTTATTGGCAGTTCGATTGACGAAATGATTGGAGAATTGAACATCAACGATATGCGATTCAACACTCCTGTTAGAGGATATCATCTCGATAATTTCAAGGTGGCTGCAGTAAAACAGGATAATGGCTCCAAAAAACTCACTTTTACTTCCAACTTCCTACAAGGAAATATTGAGGGTGACTATTCCTATCGTACCCTACCCAACAGTTTAATGGCTGTCATCGACCGTTATGTGCCTTCTTTGTTTAATTATAAAAGCATCAGGGAGTCAGAAAACAACTTCACGTTTGACCTGCGTTTAGACAATACAGAGTTTATCTCTGCTTTGTTGCAGATTCCGCTGACCGTCTATACTCCTTCTACTCTAAAAGGTTTTTTTAATGACAAAGAACGTATGATGCGCATTGAGGGATTCTTCCCCAGGTTCATGTATGACGACAAGTTCCTCGAATCTGGAGTATTGCTGGCAGAAACGCCTTCTGGTCAGTTCCACGTTACAGCAAGGGTGAGCGAACGTAATGTGGAAGATGACATGAACTATGTGGCTGATATCTCTGCACGCAATGACAGTGTGTTTGCATTGATGAACTGGGGCAATAAGGGCGAACATACATATAGTGGAAGACTCTCTACATTGGTAAGCTTTTTGCAGCCAACAGCTCACGACGAGGCCTTAACCGCAGAGTTGATGCCCCTGAAAGCCAAGATTGATATTAATCCTTCTAATGTCATCATCAACGATACCTTGTGGAATATCCATCGCTCACAAGTGACTATTGAGGGCAAGCGTTTCCACGTTGATGACTTCTTGGTATCGCAGGCAGACAACAGGTACCTCAAGATTAATGGTGACATCTCCGAATCTCATGAAGATACCGTCTTTATTGACATGAACGAAATGCAGCTCACCTATATTTTCGAGATACTTGACCAAGGTGTGTCTTTCGATGGTGATGCTACCGGCAAATCTTTTGCTGTTGGCGTACTGAAAGAACCGTTCCTCTACTCCGATCTTCGAGTCAAGGACTTTGGAACCGAGGGCTATCGAATTGGTGATTTGGATTTTCACGGTGAGTGGCACCATGAGAAAGAAGGTCTATATATTAAGGCCAATATTGACGAAGATTCTATTGCCTTTACTCATGTTGATGGCTATGTTTACCCCATCAAACCCACTTCGTCTCTCGATTTGATGGTTGATGCAAGAGGCACCAACCTACGCTTCCTGCAACATTTCTTGGGTGGTGTGACGCCAGATTTCAATGGGCGTGTGTGGGGCGATATCCACTTCTTCGGTAAGTTCAAGGCACTAAATGTAGAGGCCGAAAAGAAAGTCGATGCACTGGCCAGTATCAAGATTGGTATGCTGAACACCAACTTTGTCTTACGCGACAGCATTGTGGTAAAACAGGATGGCATTACCTTCAGCAATAGCCACATGACCGATCATTCGGGTGATCACGACGGTCGTTTGAATGGATATATACACTGGAGAAACTTTTCTGATGTACGTTTCGACTTGAGGTTTGACATCAACAACATGTTGGTACTCAACACACAGCCTTCCATCGATTATCCTTTCTATGGAACAGTATATGGAACTGGAAACGCCCATATCTATGGTAACGAGGACAATGGCATGCGCATCGATGCAGCCATTACCACCAACCGCAACACCACCTTCAGCTATGTCAAGGATGGTGTCACTACTGCTTCAGGCAGTCAGTTTGTGACATTTCATGACAAGACGCCGCATCGTGCTATCCTCGACTCCATCCCACCAAGCATATTCGAGCAGGCCAAGCGATTAGAACAAACGGAAGAGGAAGAACACACTATGGATACCTATTTGAACATCTTAGCGGATGTGACGCCTGATGCTACTTTTCGCATCATCATGGATCCTGTTGTGGGCGATAACATTAGTTTTACAGGTTCCGGAAGTCTGCGAGCCAACTATTACAACAAAGGTGACTTCAACATGTATGGCACCTATACGATGGACAAAGGTGTCTATAAGCTCAGTATGCAGGAGATTATCCGTAAAGACCTCCAACTGCAGGAAGGCAGCACACTTATCTTCAGTGGTGATCCGATGAATGCTCAGCTCGACTGGCACGCCAAATATACAGTAAACTCTGCCTCGCTGAACGACCTTATTCCAAACGCCAGTTCGTTTGTGAACCAGACTTCAGTAAAGGTGAACTGTCTTCTGGACATCACAGGCAACATGACGCAGCCTGAGTTGAAACTGGGTCTCGAACTGCCTCAGGAGAGTGATGAGGTGCAGTCGTTGGTTCAGAACTATATCCCTACTGAGGAACAGATGAATATGCAGATTCTTTATCTGCTTAGTATTGGTAAGTTCTATACGCCTGATTATGTCAATATATCCCAAAACTCTAATGTGATGAGTAGCGTAGTGTCATCTACCCTATCAGGACAATTGAACAACGCCTTGTCCAATGTCATCAACAGCAACAATTGGAATATTGGCACTAACCTGAGTACCGGGCAGAATGGCTGGAACGACTTGGAGGTAGAAGGCATCCTGTCGGGACAGTTGCTTAACAACCGTTTGTTGATTAATGGTAATTTCGGCTATCGTGAAAACCGGATGTCAAATACCAACTTTGTGGGTGATTTTGACGCTCAGCTCCTCATCAACCAGTCGGGTAACATACGTCTGAAAGCCTACAACCAGACCAACGATCGCTATTTCGTGCGTACCAATCCTACCACACAAGGGCTGGGTGTTATTTTCAAAAAAGACTTTGACAATTGGAACGAACTGTTTTTCTGGAGGGGAAAGAAAAAGGACAAATCATCTGATACAGACACCCCGGAAAATGAACGGTCCAACAATACAGATACAGGTTTTGTAAAATATAGAGATAAACAAGATAAATGATTATTATTTAATGAGTATGAAAAAACTATTTTTAGCAGCTACTATGCTGGCAGCCTTGTGCACTTCATGTGATCAAGGCAAGGAAGTTCTGTTCAACGGACAGAACTTTGATGGTTGGGTACTGTTTACTGATCCCACCAGTGATGTTTCACCCGAAGAGGTGTTTTCTGTAAAGGATGGCGTTATCAGTGTGACTGGTGTGCCTTATGGTTATATGCGTACAGCTAAGAAGTATGCTGATTATGTAGCGCATGCAGAGTTCCGCTGGACAGACGGCAAAGGCTCAAACAGTGGATTCTTCCAGCGTGTACAGGAAGGTGACAAAAACTGGCCGGCAATGGTCGAGGTACAGCTGAAAGTGGGCAGCATAGGTGACCTGATGGGCAGCGTTGCAAATAAAGTAGAAGCTCCCGGAGGACCTCAACGTGTACTTCGTTTGCAAGAAGATGGACTGGAAAGTCCTGTTGGTGAATGGAATACCGTAGAAGTGAAAGCAGAAGGAAGTCACCTTACCGTAACCCTGAATGGAAAGGTGGTGAACGAAGCCGAGACCGATCTCACAGAAGGTTTCATTGCTTTACAAAGCGAAGGTGGCCCATTAGAGTTCCGTAACGTATGGGTAAAGGAACTCAAGCCTGCTACTGGCAATCCTGCTCCCGAAGTGATTCCTACAGAGTTTGCATTGTTCAATGGCCGTAACCTCAACGGTTGGACTTTGTTTACAGATCCTACAAGCGAGGTGAAGCCAGAGGAAGTCTTCACTGTAGAGGATGGTGTTATCAACGTATCTGGCAATCCTTTTGGCTACATGCGTACCAACCGTCAGTTTGGCAACTATCGCCTGCATGTGGAATGGCGCTGGGTAGATGATAAGGCAACCAAGAACAGCGGATGCTTCCAGCGAGTACAACCAGGCGACAAGATTTGGCCTGCCGGAGCAGAGTGTCAGTTAGCTGAAGGAAATGCCGGAATGGTTGTTGGCTTAGGTGGCTATAAAGTGGAAGGTGCCATGCAGCGTGGAGAATTTGGTATCAAGGCCCGCATTGCTGAGAATCCTTCAGAGAAACCATTTGGCGAATGGAACGAAGCTGATATTGAGTGTGTGGGTAAACACATGACATTCAAGATTAACGGTGTTATACAAAACGAGGCTGACGGTGAGTTCGACAAAGGTTTTATTGCCTTGCAAAGTGAAGGAGGGCCCTTGCAATTCAGGAATGTCAGAATTTTAGAGTTAAAGTAGAAAAAATATTCAATATATTTTTTTATATTCGGAAAAATAATTATATTTGAGGCGATAAAAAGATATTTCTTATTATTAACCTTTATAATTAATTCCATTATGGCTTACAAGATTATCGACATTGAGGGCGTAGGTGACGTTTATGCAGAGAAGTTGATTGCTGCTGGTATTACTAAGCCCGAAGAATTGTTAAACAAATGCGCTGCTCCTGCTGGTCGCAAGGCTTTGGCAGAAGAAACTGGTATCGCTGACAGTTTGATCTTGAAATGGACAAACCACGCTGATTTGTTCCGCATCAAGGGTGTTGGACCTCAGTTCTCAGAATTGTTAGAAGCTGCTGGTGTAGATACCGTGAAGGAGTTGAGAAACCGCAATGCTGAAAATTTGGCTGCTAAGGTTCTTGAGATCAACAACGAGAAGAAACTTGTTCGTCGTGTTCCAGTGCTAAAAGAAATCATTAAGATGATTAACCAGGCAAAGGAATTGCCTCCTATGATGACTTATTGATTTGTTCACTATAAAGACAGAGAGGTCGGGAAATCCCGGCCTCTCTTCTTTTATATGCTAACAACTTATGTACAACTGCTTCAACACCTAATATTCAGCTCACTTAAAATCTTTCGCATAGCTTCGAACGTTGTGATTCTTGTTGGAACCAACGGCAAGCGAAGTTTGTTTTCAATCATTCCCATAGCATGCAGCATCGCCTTCACACCAGCAGGATTACCGTCCACAAACAACAGCTTAAACAATTCTGTAAACTTATGATGTATCGTCAACGCATTAGCGTAATCACCCTGTAGCGCCAAACGTGTCATTCGCCCAAATTCACGAGGAAAAGCGTTGCCGATAACAGAGATAACCCCCACTGCACCCATAGTAATCAGTGGATATGTAATACCATCATCACCCGAGATAACATTGAATCCCTCAGGACGGTTTTTGATAATATCATCAATCTGAGTCATGTTGCCTGATGCCTCTTTAACAGCTATCACATTCTTAAAATCGTTGGCAATACGCAATGTTGTTTCAGCCGTCATGTTCATGCCCGTTCTTCCAGGCACATTGTACAGCACCAAAGGCAGTTCTGTAGATTCAGATATAGCTTTATAATGTTGATAGATACCTTCTTGTGAAGGTTTGTTATAGTAAGGAACCACTGAAAGTATAGCGTCCACGCCATTATAATTGCCGTTCTTCAGCGTATCTGTCACACCCCGTGTATTATTACCTCCCACACCTAATAAGATGGGAACACGGCCATTCACACGTTCTATCACGGTTTCCTTTACCTTTTCTTTTTCATAGTCTGTCAATGTAGGAGTTTCTGCCGTTGTGCCCAGCACACAGAGGAAATCAACGTTGTTCAGAACCAAGTAGTCAACCATACGCAGCAAGGCAGAATAGTCAACACTTTCATCCTGTTTGAAAGGCGTAATCAACGCCACGCCCAATCCTCTCAATGTAGTTTGTATCATAAAAAAACTATAATTTCGTAAAACCGTTGCAAAGATAGTAATAGATTTGCAAATTATAATAACATTTGCAGAAAATCATCTTCATTTATTATCTTTATGCCCAGTTTTTGTGCTTTCTCTAACTTAGCTGGGCCCATGTTCTCTCCTGCCAGAATAAAGCTTGTTTTTGCTGATATACTTCCCACATTTTTGCCCCCATGCTTCTCAATCATGTCCTTGTATTCCTCACGTGAATGATGGCTGAAGACACCACTGATTACTATTGACTGACCAGCCAGTTTATCAGAGAATTCACTTTCATCCTCTACCTGTTTTTCCATTTGCAAGCCCGCATCTTTCAGTCGGTTAATCAGTTCTATATTGGCAGGCAAATCAAAGTAAGTCACCACACTTTGTGCAATTTTCTCACCTATTTCATCCACCTCCATCAGTTGCTCCTTAGTGGCTACTTCCAATGCCTCGATACTGCCAAAAGCCTTAGCCAGCTTCTTGGCGGCCGTTTCTCCTACAAAACGGATTCCAAGGGCAAATAACACCCTTTCAAACGGAACCTGCTTGCTGTCGGCTATTCCATGCACTATCCTCACAGCCGACTTGTCGCCCATACGATCCAAGCCTCTGATGTCAAGCGCCCTCAACGAATATAAGTCAGCCACATTATGCACCAAGCCTATTTGGTAGAACATATCCACCGTCTCAGGACCTAATCCGTCTATCGCCATAGCCTTACGGCTGATAAAATGCTCTATCTTACCCTTTATCTGTGGCGGACATCCTGCATCATTTGGGCAATAATGCGCTGCTTCACCTTCGAAACGCACCAATGGTGTACCACATTCAGGACAACGACTGATGAACTTCACTTTGTCACCCAGCATGAAACCTCTTGAATCCACATCCACACCAGTAATCTTGGGAATAATCTCCCCACCCTTTTCCACATACACCATATCCCCAATATGCAGGTCCAGACCTTCTATGATGTCGGCATTATGCAAGGAAGCACGTTTCACAATGGTACCTGATAATTGTACTGGATCCAGGTTGGCAACAGGAGTAATTACGCCCGTTCGTCCCACTTGGAAAGTCACCTGATTCAAACGAGTCAGCGCCCTCTCTGCCTGAAACTTATACGCAATTGCCCAACGTGGAGATTTAGCCGTAAATCCCAGGTGACGTTGTTGTCGCAGACTATTTACCTTTAGCACAATACCATCGGTAGCCACTGGCAGATTCTTACGTTCCGTATCCCAGTAGTTGATGAAATTGAATACCTCTTGCAAAGTTTTCACCTTGCGCATGTGTTCTGATATTTTAAAGCCCCATGAAGCAGCTTTTTGCATATTCTCGTAATGCCCGTCACAAGGCACCTGTTCACCTAACAGATAATAGAGGTAAGCATCCAGTTTGCGCGAAGCTACCACCGAAGAGTTTTGCAGTTTCAAGGTACCGGAAGCAGCATTACGAGGGTTGGCAAACAAAGGTTCTTCACGTGCTTCACGCTCGCGGTTCAAGTCTTCAAACACCAACCAAGGCATCAGGATCTCGCCCCTAATTTCAAAACGCTGTGGATAGTCGCCATGCAGCACCAGATGAATACTCCTGATGGTCTTCACATTATCTGTCACATCGTCGCCTTTCTCACCATCGCCACGCGTCACTGCCTGCAACAGTTTACCGTCTTCATATACCAGTGAGATTGACGTACCATCAAACTTCAGTTCACAACAAATCTCAAAGTCCTCACTTCCAAGCAGCTCACGCACACGGTTATAGAAGTCGGTCACTTCACTCTCCGAGTAGGTATTACCCAACGACAGCATGGGATATTGGTGATATACCTGCTTGAAATCCTTGCTTAGGTCGCTGCCCACTCGCATAGTAGGCGAATTGGGATCATACATTTCCGGATGCAGCTTCTCCAAGTCCTGCAGCAGGCGCATCTTGTCATCAAACTCCTTATCGCTAATCGTTGGTGCATTCAGCACATAATAATTATAGTTGTGCTGATGCAGTTCCTCACGCAATGTTAATATCTGGTCTTGTTCTGTCATTATTTCTGTTATTATGCTGCAAATATAACGAAAACTCCGAAAACATTTGCACATAAAAAACCACTTTGTTAATTTTGAGGCAATTTTTCCACCTATTATTAATTATAAAGTAAAGAGTAATGAAAAAGCATTTGTTTATGGCATCAATTGCTACGCTTTTGCTGGCAGGATGCACAAGTGAGAAAACCACTACTAATCCATTCTTTGCCGAGCAATACGGCACTGAATATGAAATTCCACCATTCAGCGAAATCACCACAGAGCACATCCGTGAAGCACTGCTTAAAGGTTATGAAGAGCAGAAACAAGAAATCATAGGCATTGCAGACAACGCTGATGAGCCAACTTTAGAGAACACCATTTTAGCACTCGACAATGCTGGTGAGTTGCTCACTAAAGTCAGCAATGTGTTTGGTCCTTTGTCAAGCAGCAACTCCACCCAGGAGTTCCGTGATTTGGAGAAAGAGATTGCTCCTTTAAGTTCTGAAATGAGCACGCTTATCTACATGAACGACAAATTGTTCCAGCGAGTTAAGAAGCTCTATGACGAACAGGCATCTAAGAACTACACCAAGGAACAAGCCAAGCTTATCGAGAAATACTACAAGCGTTTTGTTCGCAACGGCGCTTTATTGAGCGAGACCGACAAACAGAAATTGGCTGAGTTGAACAAAGAAATCTCATTGGCACAACTGGAGTTCGAGCAGAACCTTTTGCACGAAACCAACAACACCTTCGTAGTGGTTGACAAACTCGAAGACCTCGACGGTCTGCCACAGGAGAATATCGACCGTGCTGCAGAGATGGCGAAGAAGAACGGCCAGGAAGGCAAATGGATGTTCAACATGCAACGTGCCAGCTGCAACCCAGTTCTTCAGTTCTGTACGAACCGCGACTTACGCAAGAAGGTATATGATGCTTACTACAATCGTGGCAATCAGGGTAACGAATGGGACAACAACGCCGTGTCTGTCAAGATCATCCAATTACGCTTAGAGAAGGCTAAGTTGATGGGCTACAACGATTACGCTTCATTTGCTCTCGATGACCGTATGGCAAAGACCAATGAGAATGTGTATAACCTGCTCGACCAGATTTGGGAGCCTGCCGTAAAGAAGGCCAACGAAGAGTTAGCAGATATCCGTGCCGAAATCAAGAAAGAAGGCAACAGCTTTGAGCCCGAAGGTTGGGACTATATGTACTACTTGGACAAGGCGAAGAAGGCTAAGTTTGCCATCGATGATAATGAGGTACGTCCTTACCTGGAGGTATATAACGTACAGCAAGGCATATTCTATGTTGCTAACAAACTCTATGGCTTGACCTTTACTGAACGTACGGATCTGCCTAAGTACCAGGAAGACACCAAGGTGTTCGAGGTACGCGACAAGGACGGTTCTCTCATCGCTTTGTTCTACAGCGACTATTTCCCACGCGACGGCAAGGGCGCAGGCGCTTGGTGTACCAGTTTCCGTGGTTCTTACTATAAGGACGGCAAGCGTGTAATTCCTATCGTGGTTAATTGCGCAAGCCTCACTCCTCCAAGTGGTGACACCCCTGCCCTGCAGAACATCACCAACATCACCACCGAGTTCCATGAGTTTGGTCACGCCCTCCATTCATTTATGCGTAATGTGCAATATCGTGGCACTGGCGGCGTAGAGCGCGATTTCGTAGAAGTTCCTTCACAAATCAACGAGCACTGGGCTTTGGAGCCTGAAATTCTGAATGTTTATGCTAAGCATTATCAGACAGGCGAAGTCATTCCTATGGAATTGGTGAAGAAGATTCAGGACAGCGAGAAGTATGGACAAGGCTTTGCTACCGTCGAACTGGTGGCTGCTTCTTTAGTTGACATGGACCTGCACACACTGACAGAGATTCCTGCTAACTTCAATGTAATGGACTTTGAGCAGCAGAAACTCAAAGAGCGCGGCATTCCTCGTCAGATATTCCCACGCTATCGCGTCACTAATTTCTCTCACACAATGGGTGGCGGCTACACCGCAGGCTATTACAGTTACTTGTGGGCTGAGGTTTATGAGTGCGACGCATTCCAGGCATACAAAGAAGCAGGCAATGTTCTCGACAGCAGCATCGCCCAGCGTTTCCGTGATTACATCCTCGCTCCTGGTGGCATTGACGATGGTATGACGATGTACCGCAATTTCCGTGGTCGTGATCCAAAGATTGATGGTCTGCTGGAAAACCGTGGTTTGAATTAACCCACACCGTCATACTCCCCTCATTCACTTTGTGACGGCTCCCCTAAACCACAGAGGAGCCGTTAGGGGGAAACACTTTAAGCACCTCCCCACGAAAAAGGGAGGTGCCTTAAATAGACAAAAGTAGTATAAAACATTGATATGTATGGCGAAAGAATACGTTTATTATCTTTTCGATTTTGACCTGACTTTAGCTGACTCATCCCGTGGAATCGTGATGTGCTTTACTCATGTGTTGCACAGACACGGCTATCTCGATGTGACAGAGATGCAGATCAAGCGCACCATCGGCAAGACTTTAGAGGAATCTTTCGCCATTCTTACTGGAGTTAACGACCCTGCCCAACTGGCTTCGTGGAAGTTGGAATACACCCAAGAGGCTGACATCTATATGAACGACAATACAGTGCTATATCCAGAGACAGTACCTGTATTGACCAAACTGAAAGAGCAAGGCGCCAAATTGGCCATTATCTCCACCAAATACCGCTATCGCATACAGGCGGTTATCGACAAGCATTTCCCCAAAGACTTTATCGATGTCATCATCGGAGGGGAGGATGTCAAGAAGCCTAAGCCACATCCCCAAGGAGTCAAGGCAGCCCTTAAGAAGCTGAAAGCCGATAAGGCTACCACACTCTATGTAGGCGACAGTACGGTAGATGCCGAGACGGCAAAGAATGCGGGCATCGACTTCTGCGGGGTGCTCAATGGTTTGACTACCTACGAAGAGCTCTCTGCCTATCCCCACCGGCAGATACTCAACAACCTCACTTTCTTGCCGTTATTGCTAAAAGATGCAGTTGGTCCTGTCAAACGTAATCCTTTCATTCCTGCTAAATGGGATGCCAGGCGCAGAGCTTTCAATATAAGGCAAATCAGGGGAAAGCAAAGCAAACCTCTTATACAGGCAGAGCGACATGTGTGCCAAAACTGCGGTGACATATATGAAGGTAATTATTGTCGTAGTTGTGGACAACCAGCCAATACGACACGTATCACACTCAAGAACTCGTTCTCTAATTTCTTCTCTTCGTTCTTTAGCATTGAAACTGGTTTCCTGCACACCATTTTCGAATTGTGGTACCGCCCAGGCT
>OMSH01000075.1 GCA_900313715.1 uncultured Prevotellaceae bacterium | reverse complement strand
GGTGTAGTAGAAGGTATGCAGTTCGACCGTGGTTATCTGTCACCTTATTTCGTTACAGATACTGAGAAGATGGAGTGCGTGATGGAGAATCCGCTCATCCTGATCTATGATAAGAAGATTTCTAACCTGAAGGATTTCCTGCCTATCCTGGAACCAGCTGTACAGACTGGCCGTCCTCTGTTGGTAATTGCTGAGGATGTGGATAGCGAGGCACTGGCTATGTTGGTAGTTAACCGTCTGCGCAGCCAGCTGAAGATTTGCGCTGTGAAGGCTCCAGGTTTCGGCGAGCGTCGTAAGGACCTGCTGGAGGATATCGCTATCCTGACCGGTGGCGTAGTTATCAGCGAGGAGAAGGGTCTGACACTTGACAAGACAACTGTTGACATGTTAGGTCAGGCTGAGAAGGTGACCGTTAACAAGGACAATACTACCATTGTAAGCGGCGGTGGTAACTCTGAGGCTATCCAGGCTCGCATTGAGCAGATCAAGATGCAGATGGAGAACACCAAGAGCCAGTATGACCTGGAGAAACTGCAGGAGCGTCTTGCCAAGATGTCAGGTGGCGTGGCAGTTCTGTATGTAGGTGCTGCTTCTGAGGTAGAGATGAAGGAAAAGAAGGACCGTGTGGATGACGCTTTGCGTGCAACCCGTGCTGCTATCGAGGAAGGTATCGTTCCTGGTGGTGGTGTGGCATACATCCGTGCTCAGCAGGCACTGGATGGCTTGAAGGGTGCTAACGATGATGAGACCACTGGTATCGAGATCGTGAAACGTGCCATCGAGGAGCCTCTGCGCCAGATCTGCGCTAACGCAGGCAAGGAAGGTGCTGTGATTGTTCAGAAGGTTCGTGAGGGCAAGGCAGACTTCGGTTACAATGCTCGTACCGACGTGTTCGAGAACCTGCATGCTGCAGGTGTGGTTGACCCTGCTAAGGTAACCCGCGTAGCGCTGGAGAACGCTGCTTCTATTGCAGGTATGTTCCTGACAACCGAGTGCGTGATCAGCGAGAAGAAGGAAGACCTGCCTCCAATGCCAGCTCCTGGCATGGGCGGTGGCATGGGTGGCGGCATGATGTAATTCATCGCTATACCATAATATATTATAAGGAGACGGAACCAAAAGTTCCGTCTCCTTTTTTACACAATAAAAGCTGCGATTCCTCGCAGCTTTTATATTTTTCAATAGTTGCTCCCTTGTTTAGGGGAGCTGTCACGAAGTGACTGAGGGGTCTTTAATTCTTTCTGTATGCTTCCAAATCTTCTACCTTGAAGCTGTTGATAAACTTGAAGTGTTTTTCAACCTCTGATTCTACCAGGTTCACATACACCTTAGCTGAGTTGGCAAACAGCTCAGGAGCACGAGAAGCATCCAGCAGCAAGAGGTTGGCCATCACATTCACAGCAGCCATCTCATACAGGCTACGAGCCAGGATGTCAAGCAACTCCTGATTGCCAGCTTCCTTCACCAAGTTGGTAGCTGCCTCAAACTTGTTGGTCATCTCGACGATACGCTCCTGTAACGGCTTCAGCTCGTCGATTACCTGCTCTTGCTCAAACTCGCGCAGAATTTCCAAGTAAGTGCCGTTAGTGACATAGCGGATAGCTGCCACCACCTGTAACTGGGTGGTACCCTCGTAGATGGAGAGGATGCGGGCATCACGGTACAGGCGTTGAGCCTTGTACTCCATGATAAAGCCGGAACCTCCATGAATCTGGATGCAGTCGTAGGTATTCTGGTTGGCATACTCAGATGTCATACCCTTGCCCAGGGGAGTGAAAGCATCTGCCAAACGAGTGTATTTCTTCTGCTCCTGACGTTCTTCTGGAGTCAGCTTGCGCTCACGGCTGATGTCGTTCAGTGCTTTGTAGATATCCACATAGCGGGAGGTCATGTAGAGGATGCTGCGACCAGCATCGAGTTTGGCCTTCATGCGAGCCAGCATCTCATATACAGCTGGGAACTCGATAATGGCTTTATCAAACTGCTTACGGTCGCGTGCGTAGGCCAATGCCTCATTATAGGCAGCCTGGCTCACACCTGTGCTCTGGGCAGCGATACCCAAACGGGCACCGTTCATCAGGCTCATCACATATTTTATCAAACCTAACTTGCGGTCGCCGCAAAGCTCAGCCTTGGCGTTCTTATACACCAACTCGCAGGTTGGAGAACCATGAATACCCAACTTATGCTCGATGTGGCGAACGGTTACACCGCCTTGACGCTTGTCATAGATGAACATGGACAAACCGCGTCCGTCACGGGTACCTTCTTCAGAACGAGCCAGCACCAAATGGATGTCAGAGTCACCATTGGTGATGAAACGCTTCACACCATTCAGCAGCCAGCAACCCTCTTCTTCGCTGTAGGTGGCCTTCAGCATCACGCGCTGGAGGTCGGAACCAGCATCTGGTTCTGTCAAGTCCATTGACATGGTCTCACCCTGACATACGCGGGGGATATATTTCTGGCGCTGTTCCTCAGTGCCAAACTCATACAAGGTTTCGATGCACTCCTGCAAAGACCAGATGTTCTGGAAACCGGCATCGGCAGCAGAGATTATCTCAGAAGCCATAGAGTAGGGAACGGTGGGGAAATTCAAACCACCATAACGGCGGGGCATAGGCACACCGTTCAAACCAGCTTTGATAGTGGTAGCCAGGTTCTCTTTGGTCTTCTCAGCATACACCATGCGTCCGTCCACCAAGTGAGGACCTTCGATATCCACGCTTTCGCTGTTAGGCTCAATCACATTGGCGGCAATGTCACCAGCGATTTCAAGCACACGGTCATAGTTATCAATAGCATCGTTGTAATCAACAGGTGCATCTTCAAATTGATCCTTGTCGGCATAGCCGCGTTCCTTCAGTTCCACGATGCGCTCCATCAGGGGATGGTTGAGGTGGAACTTCAACTCAGGGTAGTCGCTATAATAATTTGCCATAGTTATTTCGAATTTTGCTTGTAATACTTAATCAACTTGGGAACCACTTCCTCAACTGTGCCGTTAATTACATAGTCGGCAATCTTGTTGATAGGAGCATCGGGGTCGTTGTTGATGGAGATGATGATGTCGGAATCCTGCATACCTGCGATATGCTGGATCTGTCCGCTGATGCCACAGGCAATATATACCTTTGGATGAACGGTCACACCTGTCTGGCCAATCTGACGGTCGTGGTCGCAGAAACCTGCATCCACAGCAGCACGGCTGGCACCTACCTCGCCATGCAGCACCTTAGCTAATTCAAACAACATGTCGAAACCTTCCTTGCTTCCCATGCCATAACCGCCTGCTACCACAATCTTGGCGCCCTTCAGGTTGTGCTTGGCAGCCTCCACATGATGGTCGAGTACCTTCACAACGAAAGCCTCAGGGCTGACATACTTGCCCACTTCGGCATATACCACTTCTTTCTTGCAGGTGCCCTCATAGATGGCTTTCTGCATCACGCCAGAACGGACAGTGGCCATCTGGGGACGGTGGTCGGGGTTCACGATGGTAGCCACGATGTTGCCACCAAATGCAGGACGAATCTGGTAGAGCAGGTTAGTGTATTCAGCCCCTGTCTTGGCATCGGTATGGTCACCAATCTCCAACTGGGTACAGTCGGCTGTCAGACCGCTGGTCAGTGACGAAGAAACACGAGGACCCAGGTCACGGCCAATCACGGTAGCACCCATCAGTGCAATCTGTGGCTGCTGCTCCTTGAAGAGGTTAACCAGGATGTCTGTGTGAGGAACAGAGGTGTAGGGGAACAGACCTGGAGCGTCGAAAACAAACAGCTTGTCAACGCCGTAGGGCAGAATCTGGTCTTCTACCTTGCCTTTTATATTCGTGCCTGCCACGATGGCATGCAACTCAACATTCAGTTGATTGGCGAGCTTGCGACCTTTGGTCAGCAACTCTTGAGATACTTCGGCTACAGTTGTGCCTTCAATCTCACAATATACAAATACATTGTTCATAAATCTTAGCCGATGATCTTCTTGTCCAACAATTCTTTTACCAATCCATCCACGTCAGCATCGCTGCTGGTCAGCGTCTGGCTCTCCTTTGCCTGGAACACAATGTTCTGGACGGTCTTTACCTTGGTGGGCGATCCGTTCAGACCACACTGCTCGAGGTCAGCATTCACGTCGGCTGCTGTCCACTCTACCAAATTCAGGTAGGGACGCTGCTCATAAAGCTCAGCATAGGGGAGGGCAGCACCGTCTTTGGTGATGGCTGCTTTCTCCTGTGCACCCAATGCGCGTTTGTATTTCTGCACCAGCTTGGCGTTGCGAGGACGGCAGGGAGCGGCACTGCCGTTGACGGTCACTACCAAAGGCAGTGGAGCTTCTACGGTTTCCACACCACCATCGATATGACGGCGAATCACCACCTTGCGTGACTGCTCGTCTAAACTGACGATTTCTTCAGCGTATGTTACCTGTGGCAAGCCTAATTTCTCGGCTACCTGAGGACCCACCTGGGCGGTGTCACCGTCAATGGCCTGACGGCCTCCCAGGATAATATCGTACTCGCCAATCTTGCGGATGGCGGTAGCGATAGCGTAAGAAGTTGCCAGTGTGTCGGCGCCTGCAAAAGCACGGTCGGTCAGTACATAGCCGCCATCAGCACCACGGAATAGTCCTTCACGAATAATCTCAGCTGCGCGTCCGGGACCCATGGTGAGCAGTGTCACCGTTGAGCCGGGAAATGCGTCTTTCAGTCTGAGTGCCTGTTCCAAAGCATTCAAATCTTCGGGATTGAAGATGGCAGGCAGTGCCGCACGGTTAATGGTTCCGTCGGCTTTCATGGCATCTTTCCCCACATTGCGAGTGTCGGGTACTTGTTTTGCCAATACTACAATTTTCAAACTCATTATTGTTTATTTTAAGTATTTTCCAAATTGGCTGCAAAGTTACGGAAAATCGAGAGCAGAACAAAATATGCGAGCATATTTTTTATGCCGAGATGGAGTAACTTATCTAAAGTTACGAATAAACGAGCGAAATGCCAAATTTATTTGGATATTTCCGAGTGAGAGTAATTTATTAAATGGTACCCGTTTTCTCTGACTTTACCATCTAAAAAGAAAAAGTGGAACTGAGTTTACTCACCTCCACTTTTCTAATTGGCTACGCCCAATTCTGTCGCGACTTGGCATAGCTGATGCAAGCATCACTTCTGCCCTCGCTGCTCCAGAAAGTCTCAATTGGCTTCGCCCAATTCTGTCGCGACTTGGCATAGTTCAAGCAAGCATCACTTCTGCCCTCGCTGCTCCAGATTGTCTCAATTATCAATTTTCAATTTTCAATTTTCAATTTTCAATTTCTCAGCAATGCTCTTTGGCAACGCCTTCTTGTTTACTACGATATTCATGGTCTTGTAACGGGCAAAAGCCTTGGATACATACCACAGACCGTGATACTTGCCACTGTCACCCCAAGAGTTCTTCACCATGTAGTAGTCGGTGCCGTCCTGGTCTTTGGCAAGACCGTAAATCAGCATGCCGTGGTCATCGGTTGTCTCATAGTTGTCATATGCTAATTGACGCTCAGCCTGGGTCACCCATTTCTGAGGACTTGGCTTTGAGGTTACATCACGCTCGGTAGCAGGCAGCTTAAGCCAGTGAGCCATGTCAGAGCCGCTCAGCTCCACTACCTTGTCGATGTCAGGCACAACACCGATACCCTGACGGTTGAAACCTTCCTCGCTCACGTCAGAACCCCACAGTACTGTGTAGCCATTGTTGAGGGCATAGTCAAATACCTCCATCAGTTCGTCGATAGGCAGGTTATAGCTTTGTGCCCAACGCCAGTTGTCTTGGATTTCCAGTACAAACTGCTCGTAGAAAGGATGATGGGTATATGAAGTCAGTGAGACATAGTCGCTGGCCTTCAAACCAGTGCTCTCAAAGAAACTCTTCGGAGTGTAGGTCTTTCCGTTATAGGTAAATGTCGTTGGATCTGGACCCAGATATACATCATGGATAGCCTTTACAGCTTTCTTCCACAACAGGTTGTTGTCCTTGTCGTGCTGCAAGCTGCGCAGACGACCCTTGGCGATGGCTGCCACAGCAGCATCAGCGATGGCACTCAGCTCAGTGTGGTTGCTGATGGTATCACCATACATCGCTCCGGCGGGCATCACTTCATCGGGTACTAATCCAAAATGCTCCATTCCATACAATACATCGTAGAACGAACCACCCTGTGAGAAACTGACATCACCGTGAGTGCGAACGGCTGCATCGGCACGATCCATATAGGTATTCTTCACGATAAACATTTCACTGAAATCATAGGTGCCCTTGCCGGCTTTCAATAACTCTGCCTCCAGGAATCCCAATCCAGAATAGCACCAGC